>JBCDEP010000003.1:0-74610 GCA_039179675.1 Cyanobacteria bacterium P01_G01_bin.67 | reverse complement strand
CATTGACGAGCGACCCTGCGTCGTTTTACGACGCAAAGGAACGCGCGAGTGTTGACAGAGCGTTTCTAATGCTTGCTCATTGGGAAATAAGTTAAGAGTTTCTTGTCCCATCACTTTTTTGTGTTGAGTTCTTCTCTCATTTTATCTACAACTGTAGAGCTTCCATACAGGCAAGGTTGCGACTAAGTTGGGGACGCTCACTAATAAACCATTCAACTCTGCTCTTAAATCCTGGTAGTTTATCCAGGGTTTTTTGACTAATGGTAGTGACGGCAAATAGGGGTATTAAACCCACCAGAGAACGAACCTTGAGATCTATATTTTCACCATTGGGTAAATGCAGCACGTCATAATAAAAGCCATCCTCTTCATTCCACAAATCTGTACCTTTCGTACCCAGGTGATTCATGGCATCGACGATATATAAAAAGTGTTCAAAGAATTTGCTGGCAACATCTTCATAGACATCATTATCCTGTGCTAATTCCAGAGCAATGGTTAGCAAATCCAAACAATACATTGCCATCCAGCTAGTACCGTCAGACTGAGATAGCTTACCGCCTGTCGGTAAATCTCCCCCACGATTAAATACGCCAATATTATCTAGTCCCAGAAAACCCCCTTGAAAAACGTTGTTGTTATCATCATCGTGTTGGTTTACCCACCAGGTAAAGTTAAGTAATAATTTCTGAAATACTCGTTCAAGAAATTTCTTGTCCGAACGTCCATAGATCTCTTGTTCAATGGTGTAGACGCGCCATACTGCCCAGGCCATGTACTGTGGTGGATTAACCCCATCAAAATCCCATTCATAAGCGGGCATTTGTCCGTTCGGATGCATATACCATTCACGAGTTAAGCGTTCTAGCTGTTTTTTCGCAAAGTCGGGGTCAATTACTGCCAGGGGAATCATGTGAAAAGCCAAATCCCAAGCTGCAAAATAAGGATATTCCCATTTATCGGGCATGGAAATAACATCATCGGTATGAAGATGTATCCAATCACTGTTTTTACCTTCTTTACGGGATTTAGGTGATTCGGCTTGAGCAGGATCTCCTTCTAACCAGGTATCAACTACGTAATGATAATACTGCTTATTCCACAGCATTCCCGCAAATGCCTGGCGTTCGACGTTTTGCAATTCCAGCCTTTTTCGGTCGGGAGATACCCGCTGATAAAATTCGTCGGCTTCTTGTTGTCGTAGTTGAAAGGTATCATTATAGTTTTGACCAAAAGGGTCTTTTAAATCTGCTTGGTCGCAAAGTCGCAGTTGGATTCCTGTAGTTTCTCCTGGTGGTACTTCTAGAATATAGTAGGCTGCAAATTTGGTGCCGATATTGTCTGGGTTAACCTTGTCTTGTTTTCCTTCAACGACATAATTTATGAAAGGCATCTTTGACGTAAGGAGATTTGTTTTCTCCACAGGAGAAGCGTTGATGGTTAGTATTGTTTTCCGTAAACAATAGAGAGGGAGAGCTGTTCGTTCCTAAAGAATGATTGGCACAATATAGCCAACGTTGACCTAAATCGGAATGTTGAGCTTCAATGACGCTGAAGTCTTCACTCTGATCGTAGATTTTTAATTTAGGCTTTTCGACATCGTAACCCCATGACCAAATATTACGAAACCAGAGAGTAGGCAACAAGTGGATGGTTGCCGCTTCGTTACTGCGATTTGCGACCTGAATGTAGATTAGAATATCTTCGTCACTGGCTTTGGCATATTCTACGGTAACGTCAAAATATTGATCGCGATCAAAAATTCCTGTCTCAATCAGTTCAAATTCCCGCTCTTTTAAACCCCGCTTTTTATTTTCGTGTTCCAATTGCCAGTAGGGAAAAGCTTTCTGGGGATACTTATAAAGATACTTTAGGTAAGAATGAGTCGGCGTATTATCCAAATGGAAATAATATTCTTTAACATCTTCCCCATGATTGCCTTGGGTATTGGTCAAACCGTATAGTCTTTCTTTTAAAAACGGGTCGTTACCATTCCACATTGCTAAGGAAAAACATAATCGCTGGTGATTATCAGAGATACCTGCAATGCCGTCTTTACCCCAACGATATGCCCGATAATGAGACTGTTCAAAACTAAAGTAATCCCAAGCCGAACCATCCTCACTATAGTCTTCTCGTACTGTTCCCCACTGTCGGTTACTGAGATAGCATCCCCATCTGCTCCAGTATGCTTTGCGTTCTCTATTTTCTTGTAGTCTAATTTCTTCTTGGGTCAACCTTTGGGGTTTAGACATAGATTTTGGCAAGATAAATCTTAATTAAAAATAAAGTATCGCGATCGCTTTATGGATTTAATCTGACAAAAGATAGAGGTCTTGAAAGCAGGAGTTGGCAAGTAGGCAAGATTCAGCCCTCATCTAAACCAAAAGCATCTTGAAAGACAATTGGGTCGTAATATTCGCGAAACAATTCGATTTTGCCATCGACGACATGAAACAAGCCACCGTACTTCTGCTTATAAGTTCGTTTGGTTGGGATTATTTCTACATTTCCTCGCCATTCAGCAAATACCATCGTCGAATCCTGCATAGGATAAAATACTAACTCATCGGTAAAATTTGCTTTGCCGCTAATTTCTGACCAGGGTGCATAGTGTTCCAGTAGATTTGCTTTTCCCTCAACACGCTTAGGAAAGCGGTGCGACCCCGCGTCGGCGCAAGACGCAAGGGAACGCGCACCAAGACAACCCTCGGGAGAAAAAGGCATATCCTGCACTGCATCTTCTGCCCAAATAGAAGCAAATTTTGACATATCTTTATCTTCTAAGGATGTCAGGAAATCTCTGACCGCTTGTTTCGTTTGTTGATGTTGAATATAGGTTGCAGGGTTAAGCTTGGCTTGTTCTACAGCCTTGTTGATAAGATCTCGATCACCTTTTTCTGACTCAGCAACAAAAGTCATCTTATCTATTGTCCATTGTCCATCCTCTTTGACTAGACCGTATTCATAACTACCTGCAATTTGCCAAAACATCTCGTCAAGATAATGATTAGCAGTCACATTGGCAGTAGCCGTTGCTTTATTTCCCTTTACCTCGGTTTCAACATTAGATATTTGATGGCGAGTGCGATCAAATCCAGGTAAACTACTCGCCCACTGAGTCATTAATCCCTGAGGACTTTTTAATTCAACTTCTCCGCCAAATGCAGAAGTATAATCTACTTCCACTTCTTCAGCATAAAGCTTTTCCAGACTTTCAAAATTACCTCGATCCGCTAAGTTAGCAACGCTTTCAACAATAGTTTTAATAGCAGCCTCATCTTGAGTTGTAACTTCGAGAGAATTAGAAGGATTAATTGCAAGTGTCATCAAAGATGCTCCTGTAAGAATTGCTGTAAAATATTTCATGTATTTTGCGGTTATTAATAAATTTGAATTTTAAACTCGATATATTCAATTTAAAAAAATCGAGAATTTATCTCTTGCAAACTTTGACTTGATTTTTTGAAGATTCTTGCTTGAGTCTGAATTTTTGCTGGAACACTCTTTTTTACAAGATGAAAACGATCGCCATTTAATCGATCTATACTGCGATCACAACTAAAAATTGCCCATAAAAATAGCGCGTCGAGCAGATAAAAAAACCAGATGCGCTAGATCGATAAAAGAATAAAAATTAATTAGCTAACTGTGAGTAACGATGATTGTTTATCTTGTCGAATGTACCGTTGTAAACAAAATTTTTAACCATATCAGCTTTAAAGAAGTCGTGGGGAAAACCTAGCTCGATCGCACTTACGCTATTTAATTGCTGAATTTGTTCTGAAGATAGCTGCACCTCAACACATTTAAGATTGTCCTCGACATGAGATACTTTTCTGGCACCCACAATGGGAATTACATTTTTACTTTGCAGCCAAGCTAAAGCTACTTGAGAATAACTTTTGCCTATTTCTGCTGCAACTTTATCTACTTCCCGAGCAATTTTAGTATTGCGATCGCTTTTATCTACAAATCCTTCCATCATTTCATTATTGAGTCTTTTATCATCCCCATCATCTTGACCGCCTGTATATTTACCCGTTAGCCATCCACTAGCTAGAGGTGACCAGGCAGTTACGCCAATATCTAAACAACGTGCCATTGGTAATAGTTCTCTTTCGGAGGTACGTTGAAGAAGACTATATTCTATTTGTAAACCAATAAACTGTGTCCAGCCTCTTAATTCCGCTAGAGTGTTGCACTGGGAGACTACCCAAGCAGGAGCATCGGAAATACCGATATAAAGAACTTTTCCCGCTCTTACTAGGTCATCAAAAGCTCGCATGACTTCCTCTGCGGGGGTCATAAAATCCCAAGTATGTAACCATAAAACATCAATATAGTCAGTATTGAGGCGTTTGAGGCTGGCTTCAACTGACTGGATCATGCTTTTGCGCTGATTGCCACTACCATTAGGATTGCCATCTCCCAAACCATTAGTATATTTAGTGCCTAAAACTACAGCATCTCTTTCATCGGCGATAAACTCACCCAGATATTCTTCACTTGTACCATTGGTATAAATATTTGCTGTATCGATAAAATTACCACCAGCTTCGCGAAAAGCTTGATAAATTTTTTGACTTTCTGCTTTTGATGTACCCCAACCCCAGTCTTCACCAAAGGTCATTGTGCCTAAGCATAGTTCCGATACTCTTAGTCCACTTTTTCCTAATAGTTTGTATTGCATTAGTTAATTCTCCTCTATTATTTCGTAAGATATCCTCCAGTTGCATCGAGATCCGTACCCACAACGGCGATCGGATCGGCAGATGCTAGCCACATCACCCCTCTAGCAATTTCTTCTGGCGCGACAATTCTTTTAATCGGGTAATCTTGAGCTACGGTTTCAAAGTCTGTATTCCAAGCTGATAAAGCTCTTCTCAACATAGGGGTATCTACAGCACCAGGAGAGATTGAATTGACCCGAATATTATTATCTGCATATTCTAATGCAGCAACTTTGGTTAAAGACATGACCGCATGTTTACTAGCACTGTAGGGAGAAATGGTAGTAAAACCAACATGACCAGAAACAGAAGCATTATTAATAATTGCCCCACCACCAGAATTTACCATTATAGGTAGTTCGTACTTCATAGAAAAAAACACGCCCCTGGCATTGGTATTCATCACATTTTCCCAATCTTCAAAGGTTTGTTCGGTAATTGTTTTCGGTAAACTTTCTATCCCTGCATTGTTGAAAGCAACATCGATTTTGCTATAGCGATCAACACAACCATCAACAAAAGCTTTTATCTCACCTTCATTCCGTACATCGGCTGGTTGATAAGTAGCTTTACCCCCCGCATCAACGATACTCTGTGCTATCTGTTGACCTAATTCCTGACGACGACCGCAAAAATGCACCGTTGCCCCTTCTGCTGCAAAAGCTCTAGCGGTTGCCTCTCCAATACCAGAAGTTGCCCCAGTAATCAGAACTACCTTACCTGCAAATCGACCTTCGGGATTGACTTCGGGTTGCGATAAAGATTTTGATTGAGCGTTAGCTTTTTTGCCATGTGCCATAGCAGCAGCTACTCCCGAAACCCCTACTGCACCTAAACTTATAACTTTGCGACGTGAAATACCTGACATAAACTTTAATTTCCTTTTGTTGTCTTGAAATTGATAAAAACAAATGGTTTTAAACTATTGCATTGAATTTATTGTATATATATAAAATATCCTGTCTAGGAAATTATTGTCCTTTGCTATAGTTTCCTGGTGTCGTACCCACCAAACGCTTGAAGCGATCGCCAAAGTGGCTTTGGTCGTAAAAACCTGTTGCCGTAGCTACTTGAGAAATTGACATTCCCTGAGATAGAAGTTTTTTGGCGCGATCAATTTTTATTTGAGTTTGATAAGCACTAAGGGATATGCCTTTTTCCCGACGAAACAAGCGACTGAGATAAAAACGACTCATTCCTACCAAGTCGGCTAGTTCGTTTAAGGATATGTTGTCAGCATAATTAGCCTGGAGATAATCGCAGACGATCGCAACTGCTGGTTTTTCTGGGGAATAAAATTTGAGATCGAGTTCTTGATTTTGAGTAATTATGCGAGCAAAAAAATCTAAAATCGATGAGTCTTGTTTAAGTCTTGATGAGTTATTTTTTATGGCAAGACAGAGATTTTGAAATAACTCTATCGTAGGGCGATCACGCAATACTGGATTGGTGAAAAAAGGGGTTTTCAAATTATCAGCTATTTCTAAAGCAATATCTTTTAATAAAGTAGGCTCGACGTGCATCATCCAAAAACTAGCAGATTGGGGTAAGTAAGTTCTTTCGCTGGGAGAATGAATTTCCCCAGAATGAATCATACTGAGATTGCCGACTGGTATAGGATGATAAGCCCCGCGATAAAAATATTCACCCTGACAATTAAAACTCATTCCCAATTGATATTCCTGGTGAGAATGCTTGGGGAGAGGTTCAACCGCACCCTTACTGTAAGTGTATTGTTCGAGCAAGATATTTTGTAATTGAAATGCCTTTACGGTGATTTGCGATCGCTTGACGTTCATAAAAAGTTCTGGGACACCTTTACCATTTACGGTAGACAAGAATAATAACAGAATAATTGAGTAAAGTTTTAACTAGCTCTTACGTTGATTGAGCTAATGGTTTTTAGACATAGTGTTGTTTTTCACCAATAACAATGAGTGTGTTTTATAGACATCAATTTAAAATGAGATACTACTATGAAATCTAGAAAAATCTGTTTACCTTACGAGAAAATATGTCAGAAATTCAAGCCATAATTCAAGATTATGTCTCTGTCTGGAATAGTTCAGATTCCGAAGCGAGAATGACAATAATGAATTGCATTTTAGAAAAAATTGTCTTTCCGTAGATTCCCATTTCCCCGATCCTATTCAAGAAAGAGCATCACATTGTTCGTTTATTGATCGCTTTAAAGATCAATTTCCCGATCTGAGTTTAAATTTGATTTCTGCTTCCAATCTCCATCACGGTTATTTTCGCTTCGAGTGGCAAATCCTCAAACCCGACGGCAATCTTTTTACTCAAGGAAGTTTTTTTGGTGAGATCGATAAATAACAGCAGACAACTAAGTTAGTTGGGTTTGTAGATGAAAAATAAACGATTGCTAAGAGGAAAATAACACTATGCCTTATGTCAATGTCCAAATCACCCAGGGTGCGACGAAAGAACAGAAAGCGCAACTGGTTCAAGATATTACTAATTCTTTAGTTAATGTATTGGGTAAAAAACCAGAACATATTCATATTGTGATTCAAGAGATCGACGAAGAAAACTGGGGTTTTTCAGGAATGCTGACCGATGAATGGAAAAAGCAGCAAGATTAAATATTCCTTACAATGTCTCTTCAAAATATTCCGTTACCGCATCGCTAACATTAGCAACTGCTTGGGGAGAATCATAAAAGTCAAACTGTGTCACACCGTCTAACCAAAGTTCATCTTTCTCCCCTGATAAACGGCTGTAAAATTCTTTTGCACCTTGAGGAATTGCAGCCTCTTCAGAGTGAATAATTTTTACTGGTTTATTTAACTCATCAGCAGTGGAAATGGCATCATAGGTCAACCAGCCTGACCAAGAAGCGAGATTAAATTCATTAATATATTCAGGAATGGCTCCTCTTTGGGGATCGGTATAGTATGGTGCCTGCTGCATCACTGCATTCTCGTCGGTATCACTGGCAGCAGTTACTAAAGATAACTCTCCCGTCGTTTCGTATTTAGCTTGTGCTTTGTTGCTAATATTAATTAAATTTTGTACCGACTCTTCTCCTCCATAGACCTGATTTACAATTTGGCGATTATGTAACCAAGGAGCAACTAGGGCGATCACTTTAATATCTTTACTTTGGGCTGCTGCATCTACCATGTAACCCGCACTGGCACAAATTCCTAAACCTGTAATCTTATTAGCATCTACTTCATTGCGAGTAGTTAAAAAGTTAGCAGCAGCAATAATATCTTGAGTCTTCTTAATCGGATTTTCTAACTGACGCTCATTTCCGCCCGATTCTCCCTAATTACGAAAGTCAAAAGCCAAAACCGCATAACCACGATCTGCCATTGATTCGGCGTAGGTAGCAGGCATTTGTTCTTTTACCGTTGTCCAAGCACCAGTTACGACTACACCTGGTAGTTTGTTCCCCTCTTGATACTCATCGGGAAGATAGAGATTGCCGACTAAAGTTTGATTATTACTGGCAAAAGTGACTTCTTTTACCTGTGCTGCTTCTGCATTATTTGCCAAAGCTAATTGTAGTGTGGCAGTGGTAACGGTAGCTAAAAGTAGATTTTTCATTATTTTTGCTTCTTTGTGGTTGAACTTTATATATTCAATTTACAGAAGCCAGAACATTATCTCTTGAAGACTTTTACGCAATTTTTTGAAGATTCTTGCTATTTTGCTGTTAAATAAATTATGATTAATTTCGCCGATATTTTTTAGGACTGACACCTTCTATCTTTTTAAATACACGAGAAAAATGTGCCTGGTCAGAAAAGCCACAGGTGAAAGCAATATCAACCATCAATTTATTTGGATTATCGAGCATCTTCTTGGCTTGTTCAATGCGGTAAGCCATCAAGAACTGATAGGGACTTTGACCAATAGTTTGTTTAAATAAACGAGAAAAATGGGAAGGACTTAGGCTGGCTTGTGCTGCCATATCTTCTAATAAAATATTGTTACCATAATTTATTACTATGTAATCTAATACTTGCTTATAATGCCCCGCAGTAAAACTTTTGGAAAAATCATATTCTGATTCTTGTAAGCCATATTTGAGAATTAGCTTAGTCAGAAAAATACGGGCAAAGGATTCAAACATTACTTGTGAACCCAAATCGCACTGTAAAGCCTCTAAAAGTTGAACTCCTGACTGAGTTATGTCCTCATCAAGAAATTGAGGTAAATCTTTTAGTTGTTGCGTCGAAAGCAGAATTCCCAGTTCTGTCTGGGCAAATTGCTCAAATTTATCTGGGTCAAGGGTAATAATAATGCATTTAGTTTTGACGTGCCATCTCCAACCGCTTTCGACGCCAGCTGGAGTAACAATAATCTCATTCTTATGATATGTAAAATCTCGATGTTCGCCATCCCTCCAATTCTCTAGGCGATGGGGTTCATCTCTCAAGTTAAGAATAATATGATGCTGTTCGTATCTATCGGTTGGCATGGCAGCAGGTTCAGCTTCAAAATACTCTAGAGTGAGTAAATCGGCTGCCCTGGGACGCACTAAATTAATACTTTGAACTAGGGGCTCAGAAGGATATATATCTTGATATTTGGACATTTAAAATACCATTAGAGCCACATTTACAAATCAAAAAAATTGTCAATGATAAGCTTTATTATGCTTTGATTATCATGAAAGAGAGTCAATTACTTGATTGTATAACAAAAAAAATCGACTTGAATCGAACAAACTCAAATCGATTAATTATGATTTTAAAATATAGAGTAATATAAGTTAACGTTAGAACTCTAACTACCCTTCACCTCTGGATAATATGTAAATTTTCTTTCCGCAAATAGTAAGGATTCAGGTAGGGGTTGAGAAATGAGAGAAGTATCGATAATGTAGAAGTTAAAATGAGCAAGCAAACTTCAGTCAAAAACCGAGAAAAACTGAGCCAGTTCTCGAATAAAGAACTGGTAGAAATGATACTGACTCAACAAGAAGTAATCGAATATCTCAAGCAAGAAATAGAGAAGTTAAAAGTAGGCAGAGATTTAGATAGCAAAATATCATCGAAGCACCATCATCAGACTTACTCAAAAAATCAGAGAACAAGAAAAAGGCAGAAAAGAAAAAATAAAAACCAGGGAGAAAACCAGGATACGAGGGAAAAACCCCGAAAGGTTTTAGTCGGATAGATCGGCAACTTTTAATATTTATTAGATGAACTTACTTTTGACCTATACAGTTTAGTTTTAGAGGTAAAACTGCATCAGCTAAAAATGCTGACATCTATCATTTAAAGAGACTAAATAAGAAAATCGCTGAAAGCAAAGAGAATGCGATCACTATTACTATGAATGCATCAAGATATTGGAAAATTTGCCAAATTAGTCTTGCCCAAGAAAGAGTAGGATACGAGTACTGTTTAGTTCCGACCGCACGGGAGTTTTTTAGCCAAACTGTCTCTGATTCTCTTAATCTTCAAAGCGAAAACACCCAAGATACTCTATGTTCCTATTTTCACGCCCAAAATTCGGCAATAGATGCCAATCAGCGTGCTGTTGCGGGACTTTGTTTGAGATGCTATATCTCTTATCCCATTCTCAAAGCCTGTAAAACAATCGACAGTTTATTTGCTGGTAACAAGTCCTTTACCTACCGAGACTTATTGCCATTTGTCCTGAATGACGATGCTAAAACTCAGATCGTTTTGGATCGAGATGGAAAAACTCAACTCATTCTAGAATCAGATGGTCAAACTAAAACAACCCCTTACCAATTCTTTTCGGTCAAGGTTTTACAAACATATAAGCATGATGACCAATCGAGGATGAGCCTAGATAATTGGACATATTTGCAAACAAAACAAAATAGAGAACTGAGAAATTTTTTATCGGAGTTTGGTTTCAAGCCTCTGAGCGACTGGGCACTTTTGAATCAAACTAGAGTCAAGCAGCTTGAACGTTTACCAGAGCGCGATCGCCATCTGGTAGAAGTCTTTCATGCCGTCTATCGTCGCGACAGAAGAAAGCAGCAGCACAAGGGAGTTAAGCGATGTCCAGAACCGAATGAGGCTCAACTAAGAGAAATGATCGCCTGCTTGCAGGAAAAAGGGATTGTTATCGATACGACAGTCGAGGTAATGAAAGCACTGAAACAGGTAACAACCCAATTAAGGCAGTATGACATCTGGAGTTATCGAGAACCTTTAGAAATCCAAGAGCTTGATACAGGAAGTTATGTACTTAGATCAGATTTACCTTATGATTCTACTAATGAAATAGATGTTGAACAGCAAGAACTTTTACAGTTTTTACATCAGGAATTTCAGTTAGCATTGGTTAGTGCGATCGAGCAAGAAATCTCAGCTACTATTGCTAAGTTACAAAAAAGCAAGAAATATGCACCTCTAGCTTCCCTATTTATTCCCGGTTTGCAACTATATTATGGTCAAGGTAATTCTCTTAGGGAAATTTTTCCCCAGTTGGGCATGACTAGCTGGGATCAAGCCAGGCGAGTATTGAACCCAGGAGGACTTTTATCTAGGGTACGAACTTCGTGTGTACAACAACTTCTCGACAGCATCTTAAAAAAGGCTGAAGCCAAAGGTTTGACCAAAATCCCCCCTGAACCAGACTATCTCAAAACCCTAGCCGAACAAATTGAAGCTTTTGCGGACGAAGAAGTTTTCCAAGAGGCAGCAGCAGAAATAAAAACAGGGAAGAACCGTTCCCTGAAGAGTTTATATGCTCAGCAACTACGCCACTATTGTGAACAACATATATAAACCACATATGTTAGGAGAAAAGTTATGGTTAATTCCGAGGAATATTCAACTGATTTAAGACTCTTACAGCCAGAGGTTATTTGGCTTGAACCCGAACATTTTGAACAGGCAACAAGGATTAGCAGTCAAGTTAATGGTGAAGCACAGCAGTGGCAAACTTATCTGAATGTACTGGCACTATCTGGTTTTGAACCATGGCTTCGAGACAGAATACCCGATAAACCAATTAATCGAGAACCAAATTTGATTGAATCTATCTGCCATCTTAAGGTAGGTGAGTTTAGATATGGTCTGATTGCTACAGAGCATGTACTGGATGAAATAGTGAATATCTCTCAAGCTGCGATCAAAAAACCAGAATTGGCTGCACATTTCTACGTGGTTCTTGAAGTAAGTGAAGAACAAGAACAAATGATTGTTAGAGGTTTTCTGCGCCATGATGAACTGGTTAATTATCTCACTACGGTCAATTTACAACTCTCGCGGGACAGTTGCTACCAGCTGCCACTATCTTTATTTGATACCGAGCCTAATCACCTGTTGTTTTACTCCTGTTATTTAGAGGCTAGTGCTATACCTTTACCTATAATTTCCCCTGAAAGCACCCCAGAATCCTCAAGAGAAACCCTTAAGTCAACCAGAACCAATTTAAACCAATGGTTACAGGGAGTTTTAGACGAAGGCTGGCTCTCTTTTGATGCGCTTGTCACTCCAGAGGTAAATTTGGCTTGGAGTACTAGAAATGTATCGGCGGGAATTAAAAAAGGCAAACTGGTTAATTTAGGAATGCAACTGGAGAATCAAACAGTGGCACTGTTGATAACTGTCACCTCAGAAACTTCCGAGAAAGTAGGAATTATGGTTCAGTTATATCCGACGGGTGGAGAAAGATATTTGCCTCCCAATCTGCAACTGACTTTGCTCAGTAAATCGGGGAAAACGCTCCAGTCAACTTCATCGAGAGAACAAGATAACTATATTCAATTGAAATCATTTAAAGGTAAACTGAGAACCCGCTTTAGTGTTGAGGTAAGTCTGGGAAATACCAGTATCAGAGAAGATTTTGAACTATGAGAGTTAAGGGTAAACGAGAAGGTATGGTCATTTTAGCAATTTAGATGTTCTTTAAATAGCAGATTGAGCTAAATCTAAGTTTTTTTGAGCGATCGCTTCATAAATTTTTTGATGTTCCAGGGGAATTTTCAATACTTGAGGGTGATGAGATAGCTTGTAAAATTTGCACTAATAAAACTTCTAAGTTTTGCGTTCCTTCTTGACGAATACCAATGAAAAACGTGGGAGTTTGACCTACTCCATGTTTAATTCCACTATCAATATCTTCTTGAATGCGACCGCGGTGAAGATGGCTTCCTAATTCTCTCAAGACGAGAGGAATATCTAATTTGAGGCGATCGGCATATACAATCAAATCGCTATCTTCTAATGCTTGTTGGTTTTCAAACAACAGAGAGTGCATTTCCCAAAATTTTCCTTGTGTGCCTGCTGCTTCCGCTGTCTCTGCCGCTTTAAAAGATTGGGGATGAATTTCAGTTTGTGGGAAATGACGAAAAACGAAGCAAAAGCGATCGCCTAATTCTTGGTGTAGTTTCTGAATTGTAGCGTGAGCTTGTCCTGACTGAGAACATTGATAATCGCCATATTCCATTAATACTAGTGCTGTGGTGGATGTTCCGAGCAGGCGATCATTTTGGCGTAGAGGAGGAATTTCAGTCTGATTGATTTGGATCATGGACAAACAAAAATTTTTTTGATGAAGTATTTATTATGACCTTACTTTTAATTGGTATTTATCCCATCGATAGTTAGTATTTATCCTACGGATATTTGAGAATATATTTCCCCTCTAAATAGTTATTAATTTTTAACTAACTCAAGATAAGTATCAAACCCTAACTTTTGGCTAGGTTTTTTTGAGCAGCGTGTCGAGAAAGCTTTTCCAGAGGTGATCTCTCAGGAAATAAATTTAAAAGAAGTTGAAATTATCTGAGCGCTAGATCTAGTGTTTGGGCGATCGCCAAAATAGCGATCGCTGTCGAGAAAAGCTAGGGAAGGAGAAAAAGACAAATATGCAATTTAAATGTACTACAGCTTACATTAGCCATAGTTACTCACCTTTCAAAACAAACCCATGATATTGATCTGAACTAAAGTCTTTCAAACTAAACAATTTCTGTCTTTTCTTTTGTTGCCTTGATTTGTCCAATCTAAGAAATGTTGAATGATAGAAAAAAGGCGGATTTAACAGTCTTTTTGTCTTACCCTCTCTCTACTCAGAAAACTAACAAAAGGGCTAAGAAAAATCGATCCCAAAACAAGACTCACAAACAGATACCTTGAAAGGGCTGATCTTCAAGATCTTCACAAGTTCCTCAAACTAGTTGTTTATAACAAGATTATCAGCCCCTTAGTTAGATAAAAGTCTTGGTAAACGTCAGCTATTACTACTTGTGGCACTATCAAGAATTAATCTCTGCCAAGGAGCAAACTGCCAATCATAACCTAAGTTAATTTAGGTCTTGATTCTAATTTCATAATTAGCCTGAGGTAGCTAACAAATTGATCATCAACTATATTTCATTTTTGGCGTTACTGAATAGAATCATAATCTTGAAGATTTTTACTTGCTATATATCTTCAAACTCAAATAGCTAATATTGCTATTACTATTGATTTAATCCCTTGAATCAGCAACGCCTCATTTTTAAACAGGGAGTATTGCTTAATGTTAAACAAAATTTTAGTTGCAATTGATTATGCCGATATTAGTAAACCAGTCTTTGAGTCTGCAATCTCAATGGCTCAAAATACTAATGCCTCACTGATGTTATTGCATGTATTGGCTGAAGATGAACCAGGATTTCCTGTCATACCCAGCTATACTTATTATCCAGTTTTAGATGATTACGACTACAATTTATATCGAAAAAAACTCGAAGATTATAAACAAAAAGGACTCGCTTTCTTACAGACAAAAGCTAAAGAAGCTAAGGCAGCAGGAGTGAAGGCTGAATTTGTTCAACTAAATGGTAATCCAGGAAGAGCAATTTGTGAATTAGCCAATACTTGGTCAGCTGATTTGATTATAGTTGGTAGTCGGGGATTAAGAGGCTTGAAAGAAATATTTCTAGGTAGCGTCAGTAACTATGTCACTCATCACGCTCCCTGCTCAGTTTTCATTTTACGAACCGCGATTGATTCTGAATTAGATCCAGCATCGACTGAATCAGAAACAACCGAAGAACACCAACCGCTAAGCAAACAAAAATCTTAGTTCTGCTTGGATGTTTTAGTAATTACTAACCGCTAATCAACAGAAGAATATAGAGGCATGATTAATAAAATATTAGTAGCAATCGACACTACCAAACAACACCTCAATGTCTTGGAGACAGCAGTCTCGTTAGCTAAAGGAACAGGTGCAGGTTTAATGCTGGTGCATGTCTTATCAGAAGCAGATCCAGATTATCCTATCTTACCGACCTATGCTTATTACTCTTTATTAAAGGGTAATGATGACGGCTTATTTCAAGAACAGTTTAACCAATATGAACATAAGGTCACTAACTTCTTAGACAATCTCACTCAAAAAGCAGTAATTGCGGGAATTGACGCTGAATATACTCTACTGTCTGGCATTCCTGGCTGGGAAATCTGCGAATTAGCTAGTACTTGGTCAGCCGACTTGGTTTTGGTTGGTAGTCGAGGACTAAAAGGTTTAAAAGGAATGTTTTTAGGCAGCGTAAGTAACTATGTCACCCATCACTCACCTTGCTCTGTTTTGATTGTTCGTTCTGATTCTGATGCAGTATCTTATTCGACGATGATGGCAGATCAGGCGACGGCAGAGATAGATAGTAAGCAAGAAGTTACTAGCGATCGCTAATTAGCAGAAAAGGAGATCGCTACATAATGCTCTTGATTTAAATTTCCAATGTTTAGAGGGTGTTGCTAGGCTGTAATGCTAATAAGTACTCAAGCCTTTAGTCTTTCTGTTATGAGCAATATCTTTTGATTGATATCTGCCGTGCTTTTACGAAGTTATCAAAATCTGAATTTTAATTATCGACATCAAAATGACTGAGATGCCCTTGATGATTGATTCAGATTAGAATTACCTATTCAGAACTAGTCTTGTCTGCTGAGATTGATATAATTAATACCTCTCGGCACTGTTATTATATTTACATCTTCTTATCATTCAAATAAGACAATCATATTTTGTTTTTCATAGACTTAATACTCTAATTATTTTAGAATAGATTTATATCTATCTATTTAAAATAAAAAATAGTAAAATATCTATGAATGAAATCTTTCATCAAAGTATTTGGCTAGTTCCTCTATATGCTTTAGTTGGCGCAGTGTTAGCTATCCCTTGGTCTCCTGGAATTATTCGTAACACTGGTCCTAGACCATCGGGTTATATAAATATTCTGATGACTTTGATTGCAGTGCTGCATAGTATTGCAGCACTGCTTGAGACTTGGCAGCAACCAGTACAATATCTATCTTTCCCCTGGCTTCAGGCGGCTGATTTAAATATTTCCTTCGATATTGAAATTTCGACCATTAATCTAGGGGCTTTGGTTCTAGTGACTGGTCTTAATTTGATTGCTCAGATTTATGCCATTGGCTACATGGAGATGGACTGGGGCTGGGCGAGATTTTATTCTCTATTAGCTTTGTTTGAAGCAGGGATGTCAACCCTAGTGTTGTGTAATTCTCTCTTCTTTAGCTATGTGGTGCTAGAGATTTTGACTCTGGGTACTTATTTACTAATAGGCTTGTGGTTTAATCAGTCTCTGGTTGTTACGGGAGCAAGGGATGCTTTCTTAACGAAACGGGTAGGAGATTTGATTTTGCTGATGGCGGTGGTGGCTTTGTTGCCCTTAGCAGGAACTTGGAACTACACTGAATTAGCTGAATGGGCACAAAATACTAATATTGACCCCAGTATCGCTACCTTATTATGTTTAGCCTTGATTGCTGGTCCTTTGGCTAAATGCGCCCAATTTCCTCTACATTTGTGGTTAGATGAGGCAATGGAAGGTCCGATGCCAGGAACAATTCTCAGGAATACGATTGTGGTTTCTACTGGTGCCTGGGTACTAATTAAATTGCAACCAGTACTGGCTTTATCTCCTGTGGCATCTAGTTTTATGGTGGCAGTTGGTACGACAACAGCGATTGGCGCCGGGTTAATTGCGATCGCCCAAATTGATATTAAGCGTTCTCTTTCCTATTCTGTAAGCGCTTATATGGGTTTGGTCTTTATTGCTGTAGGAACACAACAGGATGTAACTGCCTTCAAGCTTTTATTTACTTATGCCATAGCCATGTCGCTGTTGGTGATGAGCATTGGCGGGATTGTATTAAATAACATTACGCAAAATTTAACTCAGTACGGTGGTCTATGGTCGCGGCGTCCGATATCTGGCATTTGTTATTTAGTGGGAGCGGCTTCACTAGTGGCTTTTCCCCCGTTAGGTTGTTTTTGGTCGCTGACTGAAATGGCGGAGCATCTTTGGCAGACTCAACCGTGGTTAGCCGCAGTTATGTTAACTGTTAATGGCTTGACTGCCTTTAGTTTGACCCGTGAGTTTTGCCTGATTTTTGCAGGAGAACCCCAGCAGATGACGGTACGCTCTCCTGAAGGCTTGTGGGCGTTGGTGTTACCGATGACTTTCGTTATGGGCTTTGCTTTACACGTCCCAATTTTATTAAATCAATGGGGTTTATTACCTGAGTTGTCAGAAATAAACTTGACTATTGCTGGGGCTTTAACTGTTAGTACTTTGATCGGTGCTGGTGCGGCTAGCTTTGTCTATCTGAACGACCAGATTGCCAAGCCAATCAAGCTCAAACCGCAAGCGCTACAAGACTTTTTTGCTTACGATCTCTATACTGAAAAATTTTATCGCGTCACCATTGTCTTTGTGGTGGGTTTAGTTTCCAAGTTAGTTTACTGGTGCGATCGCTTTTTAGTTGATGGCATGATCAATTTTGTAGGACTGGCAACTATTTTTAGCGGCGAAAGTTTGAAATATAACACTTCTGGTCAAACACAATCCTATGTGATTTCAATTTTGATTGGGCTAAGTTTATTCATTGCTGTTCTGTGCTACCCTCTCATCTCGCAAATTTCTTTTTAAAGATCACTATAAGTAAAAAATTGCTGAGTGACTGCCTCCTTATTATCCCGCTTGACAGAACAAAGGAAGATAAATATTTAATATAAACACTTGATCAAAAAATGCTAAGTTTTCTACTTTGGCTGCCCGTATTGGGGGCAGGTATTATTGGTTTTTCCCCAGGAAAGGATGATTCAGCAAGGTTACGAGCGATCGCCACTACTTTTGCTGTCTTAACTTTTACTTGGGCAGTATGGTTACTAACTCAGTTCGATCTGAGTAATGCAGGATGGCAATTTGCTGAGTATTATTCATGGATTGAACCCATTGGCTTAAGCTACAGCCTGGCAGTGGATGGCTTGTCTTTGCCGCTATTGGTGCTGAATAGTTTGCTAACTATTATTGCTATCTTTAGTATTGGGGAAAACGTCGAACGTCCTCGGCTTTATTACTCTCTATTGCTCTTAATTAACGCTGGTATCACAGGGGCTTTAGCGGCACAAAATTTGTTGCTGTTTGTGATTTTTTACGAAATAGAATTAATTCCCTTCTATCTGATGATTGCGATCTGGGGAGGGGCAAAAAGAGGCTATGCTGCGACTAAGTTCCTCCTCTATACTGCCGTTTCAGGACTATTAGTTTTAGCCGCTTTCTTGGGTATCGGCTTTCTCAACGGTGCCACTAGTTTTGATTACGAGACAATTACCACCCAAGGCTTATCATTAACCACTCAATTAATTCTCTTAACTGTCTTACTGGTTGGTTTTGGCATCAAAATCCCCTTAGTACCTCTCCACACCTGGCTACCTGATGCCTATACAGAAGCTTCTCCCGCTGTCACAATTCTTTTGGGGGGAATTCTGGCAAAACTAGGAACTTATGGTTTAATTCGCTTTGGTTTGCAGCTATTTCCCAATACCTGGTCGATAGTTGCTCCAGGCTTAGCAGTAATTGGCACGGTAAGCGTCCTCTATGGTGCGTTAAGTGCGATCGCTCAGAAAGACATTAAACGCATGGTCGCTTACAGCTCTATCGGACACATGGGCTATATTCTGGTTGCGGTAGCTGCGGGAACACAGTTAAGTATCTTGGGCGCAGTAGCCCAGATGATCGGACATGGCTTAATTTTAGCTTTATTGTTTCACTTAGTCGGCATCGTTGAACGGAAAGTAGGAACTCGCGATCTCGATGTGCTTAATGTTTTAATGAATCCGATTCGTGGCTTACCTCTTACCAGTGGTCTGCTAATTATGGCGGGAATGGCTAGTGCAGGGATTCCTGGTTTAGTCGGGTTTGTAGCAGAATTTATTATTTTTCAGGGTAGTTTTAGCACTTTTCCCATCCCAACGCTGCTGTGCATCATTGCTTCTGGTTTAACTGCGGTATACTTTGTCATTCTGCTGAACCGTACTTGCTTTGGCAAATTAGACAATAATTTAGCTTACTATCCTACGGTATCTCGCTCGGAAAGCATTCCTGCCTTAGTGTTAACAGGCATCATTTTATTTCTGGGTATCCAACCGAATTGGTTATTACGTTGGACTGAACCGACCACAGATCTACTAGCGGTAAACGTCAATAAAACCGAACAAATCGCAATTAATAATCAAATCGATCTGTAGAGACGTTGCATGCAACGTTTCCACCATAACTAGCAATTAAATCGATACAGCCATGACAAGAATACCAATTAAACCAACCAAACTTCCTCCGTCTAATCATCAATTTGCTGATGTAATTCATCGCCTGGAGGCTGGAGGTTCGATGTTACCCGATACTCCTGAAAATTTGATGCAGATTATCGGGATCTATAAAGCCTATGCTGTGCCGATGGATTTTTACTGGCGGGATTTACTTTATATTGCCGAACGAGTATTTCTAGAACCCTTACCTTTCTTTAAATATTTTCTTCCTCAATCATATTTAGACCTCCCCAATCATTACGCAGGAGAAAATGCCGATCTTAAAATTTGGCGCGGAACAGCAAAGGCACATCCTGAATTATTAGAATTCATGGAGCAAGGTACAACTCGTAAGATGCCCAAGCTGTGGCATCATTTATGGCACGATCGCATTAATATGGAGTTTGCCGAAGCTTGTATGCGGGCAATGCTGTGGCACGGAAGAGATATGGGTTTAGGTAAGTTTGATGCCTATCTAGATACAGAGGAATATCGAACTAATGCTGACCAGGCAATTAAGGCTTACTTTAAAAATAATCCTGCTATGCTGGGAATGTATAAACTGTTTCCTGAGATGTTTATTGAACAGGTCAAGCAGCTATCTTACTATTCCAACCTGGGTTTATTCTGGGAAGTGATGGCACCAGTATTTTTTGAAATGTCGGATATTTACGATGAGGGTGGCTTTAAAGGCGTTCCCGATGCCATGAATTTTTTGGTTAATGGGATCTTTGCTGTTGCTGGTAGACCAATTTACCATCATGTATATATTGGGGATGAATGCTATGAAATTATTCCTAAATCTAAAGGCTTTACTTGGTTATACGAAGCGGCATTACCCTACGTAGAAGCAGTCTTTTATCGGACAGCGCCTTTTCGCGGGACTAAATCTTACAATGCACAAGCGCAACAAGTACCTGACGACCAAAAGGATTTTCATTACGGTATTTTATATGCTGATGTTTTCCCTGTGGGTACGGCTGGTATTCCTCCTACATTATTGATGGACGATATGTACCATTTTCTGCCTGATTATCTACAGGAATATTATCAGAAACACTGTCGGGGTAAGGACGATACTTTAATTCAACTGGGTGTTACCTTTCAGCGATCAATGTACAACGTTACATCAGCGGTAATTCAAGCTTTACGCCAGGCTTTGCTTTATCCCATAGACGATCCAAATCCTCGACATCTCCAGAAAAACCGTGACTTTTTTGAAACTCAAATAGACCGCTTTCTCCGCCCAGAAGCTCGATTAAAAGATATTCAAGCACAATCTTATCGTTAGAATTAATTATGAAGTATCAAAAAGACTTTTTAGAGATTAGTTTGATTTCAATTGTTGCTCTGTTGTGTTCCTTCATTTTGGCTCTATTCACCTGGATCTAAAAAAATTTTGGCATAGCACAATAAAGGTAATGAGCTTAAGCTAAATCCTTAATGCAATGTCCTGAATATAACTTGACTCATATTATCGAGTGCTAGCTCAACAAATACTACAGCAACGACATGGAAAGTGAATATCTTAACAACCTACTGGGATAAGCTAGGGTTTGATCGCATTTCCCAGACTAAAGCTCTAATACCACTAACTGCCCAATATGACAGGAAAACTGCCGATTTACTAGTAGCAGCGAGCCTATTCAAATCGTGTGGTTAGTGATTAAAGCATTTTGTTAGACTCTATCTAAATGAGTCTATGTTCTGTTGCAAAGATATTGTTCCTCAATCATTAGCCTGCTCAATACTTAGTAATTTAGCAATAACCAAGAATTATGATTGTTACTCATAACCAAGAAAACAAAAAAAGAATCGTCACCGCGCCTCAGTCAAACTTGTCATTATGCTCAACTGCAACTAATATTCCTTCAGCAGTCATAAGTGTTGAAGTAAATGAAGACGAGACAGTAGAATGGATTTGGACAATGTACCCCAATGGTCAAAAAGTAGTAACAGGCTACAACACTATCAAAAATAATTAATCATTAATTCGTCTCATAACGTCTAATCAAAATTAGCCGTTGCTAATTTAAGAAATGACATATTTAGTGTGACAGTTCGTCCTAAAGGACATTGTACCCTTGTGGTATACCGCTACGCGCAAAGGCGCTTAGTTTGCCGCATGCTAGCTTTTAGATTTTAGCTTTTTACGATTGAGCAAAAAATAATCACTGTGCAAATCATGCTCTAATTGTGCAACGCCCAAAATTATTTACCCATAGTCTATTGCATTTTTAAAGTAGGTAATTTACTTGGCATAAATAACTATTAATATCACTAGGCAGAAGTCAAAAGAGTGGTTAAATCTAATATTGCGCTACCAAATAGTAGTAAAGTGACTCTCCAAGAAATTACCGCAGCTAGCGTTCGTACTATTTGCCACCTATCAGTTCGAGATGAACAGCAGAAATTTGTAGCACCTAACGCCATATCCATTGCACAGGCTTACTTCTCTGAATATGCCTGGTTTAGGGCGATCTATGCTGACACCACCCCTATTGGTTTTCTGATGCTAGAAGATAAGCCCCAGGAATCAGAATACTATTTGTGGCGTTTTATGATTGATGCTCGTTATCAAGGAATGGGCTTTGGTCGCCGCGCATTGGGACTTCTAATTGATCATGCCAGGACTAGACCAAATGCTACTGAACTATTGACAAGTGTTGTTCAGGCAGAGGGCAGTCCACAAGGTTTTTATGAAAAATTAGGCTTTAAATTGACTGGAGAATATGAAGAGGAGGAAGCAATCATGAGACTAATCCTCTAGCAACTCATTAATAATTTAAATAATTTATGAGAGAGAAGTATGATGAAAAATACGACCCAGCCGACTAATACTATTGAGCTACTGCCAGATTTTGACATCTATATCGAAAAACTCCTCAGAGATTGGAATACACCAGGAGTTGGAATAGGCATCGTGGCACAAGATCGAGTTGTCTTTGCTCAGGGATATGGCGATCGCAACTACCAAGAAAAGTTACCTTTTACTCCCAAAACACTTTTTCCCATTGGTTCAAACACCAAACTATTTACCGCTATAGCGGCGGGAATACTGGTAGAAGAAGGTAGGTTAACCTGGGATGAACCAATTCGTGATGCTGTCCCGACAATTCGCTTTTATAACCGTGAGCTAGAAAATACTATAACCTTGCGGGATATGCTGGCTCACCGCACGGGGATTACCCGCCATGACGGTATCTGGTATCAGCAGGATAGTCTAACTCGTCAGGATGTCTTTGATCGCCTTAAGTATCTAAAACCAGAGTTACCCTTGCGTCAGGGTTTTCTCTATAACAACCTGATGTATGCTGCGGTGGGATACATTATCGAACTCATATCGGGAAAGACTTGGGAGGAATTTGTCCGTGAGCAAATCTTTCAGCCTTTGGAGATGCACAGTAGTATTTATACCATTGCTGAGATGCTTCAGCAGTCAGACTTTGGAGTGCCTTTTACCGAAAAACGAGACAGCAATGATATTTACCAAATTCCCTACTATGAGGAAACAGAAGCTATAGCTCCCGCAGGGGCAATTATTTCTAATATTGAGAATATCGCCCATTGGCTCATGGCATTAATCGACGATGGCAAGTATGGTGGACAGCAAGTTCTGCCATCAAAGATACTTAAATCTACCTTTGAACCTGCGATCGCTTTACCCAATATATTAGGAGAAAGCTATAACTGGTGGGAATTACTCAATCCCGTTTATGGTATGGGCCGTCAAACTGTAGCTTATCGCGGACAATTATTAAGCTATCACGGAGGAGCTATTGATGGTTTTCATTCCCAGATTTCTCTGCTGCCTCAGCAACAGCTGGGGGCGATCGTCTTTGTTATCGGTGACCATTGTGCATCCTTGGCTAATACTATCACCTACAATCTATACGAATACTTGCTTGGTCTAGAGCCAACACCCTGGAGCGATCGCTGGCTGGATATCAGACTTAAGGCTAAACAAGCAAGTAAAGAAGCGCGCTCAAAAGCTGGCGCTGATCAAGTTACCAATACCACCCCTTCCCATTCCCTAGCTGACTACGTAGGAGAATACGCACACCCAGCCTATGGCATTCTCAAGATCAAAATTAAGGATAATATTCTTCAATTCAACTTTGGAAGGATTAATCTTCCTCTAAGTCACTTTCACTATGAACGCTTCGATACTCCAGATGATGAGCGTTACGGCAAGCGATCAGTAAATTTTCTTACTAATCCTCAGGGCGACGTTGATCGAGCAGCTATGTCCATAAGTGAGGCAGAAGAAATATTTACCCGTCAGGCTGAAACTCTGGACTCGCAACTCTTAGCGCAGCTTGCAGGAACATACGAAACACCAGCAGACTTAAAGTTCCAGGTTGTTCTCAAACAAGATAATTTTCTGTACCTAGTAGTCCCTGGACAGCCTGAATCAAAGCTTATTCTCTACAAAAATCTTACGTTTCGCGTTGATCGTTTTTCAGATATAACCTTTGAGTTTGTGATGGAAGACGGAGAGGTAAAAGCTCTGAGGCAGAATGTTCCGTCAGGGGAATACGTACTTAAACGTTGTTGAAATAGGCTATTCCCCTTACTACAGAGACTGAATATCTTTGATTTAATCGAGCAAAACTTTTCTGCCGTTTGCTACTAACTCAATATTCCTGGCTGTAGTTTTTGAAGAATTTTCCATGTCAACCAATAATAACGTCCATAATGGCTTACAATCCGTGCTTACTGACAAAAAACTGCCAATTATTCTGATTGATCCTCATCTTTATCTTTTTGGTCAAAGCACTGTTGGGAAGTTGTTAGCATCCCAGCTAGAAATACCTTTGATTAACCTAGAGGAAGTATCTGAGCAATACTGGCAGGAGATCGGCTACAAAGAAGAACTACAAGAACAAGCCTGGGACGATAACCAAGCTGATGGAGTTTATAACTATATGATGCCTTTTGAGGCTTATGCGATCGAGCGCGGTGTTGCCGAGTATTCTAACTGTGTAATCGAGCTAGGAGCATTGCAATCGGTTTACAATGATGATCAGCTTTTCAAAAAGGTTCGCAGAGTTCTAGAGCCTTGTAATGTAGTGTTACTATTGCCATCAGAGGATGCAGAAGAATCCCTAGAAATATTAAAAGAACGCGATCGCGTTATCATTAACGGCAAGGAAATAAACGAACATTTCGTCACGCATCACTCCAATTATGATTTAGCAAAGTATACTTTCTTTACCAAAGATAAAACGCCAGAGCAAACTAGCGAAAAAATCCTGGCACACATCGACCAAGATGCCTCAAAAATCATTTTGATTGGTGCAATGGGAGCGGGAAAAAGTACGATTGGCAAACTTTTGGCTCAAAAACTTGACCTGACTCAGATATCTATGGATCGGCTGCGCTGGAACTATTATGAAGAAATAGGATGGAGTCGAGAGAAGCAAAAACAAATAGCAGAAAATGAAGGTTTTGTAGGGGTTTATCATTACTGGAAGCAACATGATTTATATGCAGTAGAGCGTCTTCTTAATGAACATCAGAATTGCGTAATTGACTTTGGGGCGGGACATTCGATTTACGAACGGGATGAAGACTTAGAACGTGCCCGCGAACTTTTAGCTCCTTATGCTAACGTAGTGTTACTAATACCATCACCAGATTTAGATGAATCGCTTGCCATTCTGCGCCAGAGAAATACGCTTCTCATCAATGGTATGGAAGCAACTAGATTTTTGATTACCCATCCTTCTAATCGAGAGTTAGCAAAGCTCAAAGTATATACCAAAGGGCAAACACCCATCTCAACCAAAGATGAAATTTTAAAACGCCTAAAACTTACAGATTGAAATTAGTAATCTCCAAAAATTCCCAAAATATAGATAAAGCGTGATCGTTCTACAATATTCCAAATAATTGTTAGTAAAGAGATATGAGAGTATGAGCGTCAAGCAGATCGAACTCAAAAGTCGCTAATTTAATTAATTATCCTTAACCTATTATGACAATCTAGGCTAAAAATCATAATAAAATGCCACATCCCGACTCCGATAATCCCCACCCGATGAAGGGATTTCCCCAGGTTTGTTTCATTAAAAATACTGTTACTAATCCCAACATTATTATTGGAGATTACACTTATTACGACGATCCAGAGGATTCAGAGAACTTCGAGCGCAACGTACTCTATCACTTCCCATTTATTGGTGACCAGCTGATTATTGGTAAGTTTTGCGCCCTCTCAAGAGGTGTAAAGTTCATCATGAATGGTGCCAATCACAAAATGTCTGGGTTCTCTACCTATCCTTTTGAAATTTTTGGTGATAGCTGGAAACGAGTAGCCCCAAAGGCTAATGAATATCCCTTTAAGGGTAATACTGTAATTGGTAATGATGTTTGGATTGGCTATGAAGCGACGATTATGCCTGGAGTAACAATCGGTGATGGCGCAATTATCGCTGCCAAATCTGTAGTGACTAAAGAAGTTTTCCCCTACACAATTATTGGAGGTAACCCAGCAAAAATGATCCGCCAACGCTTTGACGATGAAACAATTCAGACTTTACTAGAGATTGCCTGGTGGAATTGGAGTATCGATAAGATTACCCAGAATTTAGAAAAAATAGTAGCTGCCGATCTAGAAGCTTTGAAAAGATGTGCGTAGTCGTTGACTATTGACTGAGTTAACTATCAACTATTTATTTATATGATTGAAGTCTTATTACCAACAATTATCGAAGTAGCCAAATATCAGCAAAGAGCTTTCAATAATGAGAATATTAAATATGAGATTAAAGCAGATAAATTTGACTTTGTCTCAGAGGTAGATCGGCGATCGCAGCAAATGATTGTTAAAGCTATTGCAACCCACTTTCCTGCCTCGGGAATCGTGGCAGAAGAAGAAGGAGAGGATAAACCATCTCAAGATCGCACTTGGTTTTTGGTCGATCCTCTAGATGGTACTGCCAATTTCAAAGCGGGGATTCCGATTTGGGCAATTTCAATTGGTTTTATCAAAGACGGTGTGATCGAAGAAGGGATTATCTCAACTCCCTTTACAAGAGAAACTTTTTACAGTCGGGATTTTGACCCGTTAGTTACACCTCTAGAAAATTTAGCAGCAGCACAGTTTTATGGCATCGATAGCACCTTTGAAAACTTAGAGCTGGGATTAGTTCTCAAGCGTCGTCAATTGGGAGCTGCCGTTCCTACACTTTTATGGTGCTGTGATTCTCGATATCGTCAGCGGGCAAGACTAGATTTTGCTTTGATGGGTAAAGGTTCTTTTTGGGATGTTTGTGGGGCGATCGCTTTCCTCAAGCAGCAGGGGGGTTCTTTAATTGATTCTTCGGGCATCGACCTTACCGAATGCTCTGATGTATTTGAAGTTTTGGGAGGACTAAATCAACTACGCATGCGTAATTTTTGTTATGTCGCTAGTGCTAGTAAAGATATCGCACGGGAAATATATCAACGTTATTTACATAATGCTAAATCTGTTTAAATAAACCTTAAATAAATTCACACAGCAGGTAGCCAATGATCAAAAGTCTAATAATACTGGACTTGCTCATTCATTTCAGATGCTGATGCACTATCTTTAATCGTCCATGACGGGATGCTAAATGTGAATTAGCTTTGTTTAGAATCTGCTAGTTCGTAGCTATTAGCTTCTGAGAAGACAGCAAGATTGGACTTCTTTAGGTCTAATTAATCAACTTTATGACTGCAAGCATTGTCATCAATGAACTTTCAAGCTTTTTAATTCACATAAGGCGTACGGGGATATTTTCCACAGTAAATGCCATCTTCTACTAGAGCCAAAAGCTAGAATCAACCACTGTTTACAGCGGTGAGCCGTCAACTCCAAATCCGCCGATTAAGATTCAAATCTTCTACTATACCAATCATCAACTGTAAATCTTGAAAATACTCCTTGAGGGGAGCAAAGGACATCATGCTGTTGAACAACCTAGGTTCAAATAGATTGTGGTGATAGGGAATGGCAATATAGACAAAGCCATCAACAAAGGACAAATATACTTTCCTACCTGCCTTTTTGTTAAATTCAACTAAGCGACTCATTAAACTAGTCGAGAGAATGTAGCGAGATTCGATCTGACTATCGCCATAAACGCGAAATAATTTATCAAACTCAGGATCTTCTAGCTTAATAACGTCCCCTCTCCAGCTATTAAGAGGTGCAATTCTGCCTGAAATATTATTATGTATTATAAAAGTGCGGCTGTGGAAATTCTTGGCAAACCGTGCTTCAAAAAATAAGCCACGAAATAAAGTCGATCTGCTGCGATAGTTTTCCCTGCCAAATTCATCTAGATGCCCTCCCCTCCGCTTTTGAGCTATGATTTCGGCAAAAAAGATCTCAGTATCGCCGATAGTACCATAGACACAATCTTCCTGTTCCAGGTAATCAGGTTCTTGTAGTTCATCTCTGAGGATTTGGCTGCGAGTCAACGCCTGTATAGTTTGGCGTTTATTTTCTAGCAATAAATGCGCCGCATAACTAAGCTGACCTTGATCGCCGATAAACTCAACAATGCTTTGAATTATATTGCGTTTAAAACCAATCCCATAAACTTGAATGCAGCCGCGACAAAAAATGACCCAAGCTGAAGCAGGAATAGCTAAACAGAATAGATAAAAAGTGATAGAAATACTAATTCTTAGCCAGCTAGATATACCCCAACAAAAGAACCAAGTAAAAATTAGACATATAATCCCGGCAATAAACATAGTTCTGAGGGTATGTTTGCGACTATGTTCCAATGTTTGAAGTTTCGCCAGTAAATGTTCCTGACAGTATTGCTTAAACTGAGATAGAGTCTTTAACTTGATGCTGGGTTTCGGCGGAGGTTGAGGTGTCTCTGTTTCTAGTTCAGCGGTAGGAGGCGGCTGATAATTAGGATCGAGTTCCCCTAAGAAACTTTGACCCCAGAGTGCAGTAGTGGCTAGTTCACTATCTGCTAATTGCTGACAGAGAGCGATCGCCTGTTCTAACTGTTGATTTTGCTGATAAGCCTTAACCAAACCCCGCTGAATATTAAAACACATACGCTCATCAGAAGTAGCTACAGGGAGTAGCTGTTCAAAAGTGGCGATCGCCGAGGCATACTTGCCTTGATGTAAATGGCGATCACCCTGAATATATAAGCGATCTATTTCTTGCGCGGATAATGATTGTTCCATTAATCATTTAACAATGAGCATTGGGTATTGAGCATTGAGCATTGAGTATTGAGTATTTAATTTAATAATTCACCGACATTAACATTCGCTCTTTCTTCAGCAGGAGTGACAAATAATTCTCTAGATTGGTATCTCATATAGTTGGCAACAATATTACTGGGAAACATTTCGAGGGCATTATTGTATTCAGTAACCGCAGCGTTATAAAAACGTCTGGCAGCAGAAATTTGTTCTTCTGTTTCGTTGAGGGATGCAAGTAACTGATTGACGTGCTGATCGGATTTTAACTCGGGATAATTTTCAATCAACGCCACAATATTACCCATCGAGCGGGAAATTTGATTTTCCAAAGTTAGTCTTTGTTCTGAGTTAATTTCACCAGACATTACCTGCGATCGCAATCTTGTAACTTCAGCTAAAGTCTGCTGTTCAAATTCCATGTGATGTTTTACCACCGCCACTAAATTAGGAATCAAGTCCCATCTTTTCTTAAGTAAGACGTCCACACTAGAAAAAGATTTATTGACCTGATTTTTGAGGTAAACCAAGCCATTATATATTCTTACCCCAACCAGAAACACGATACCGCCTAGAAGCATAACGACAATTGCCACTGATGCTAAGGTGTAGATGAATGTAAGAGCCATTAATTTAAATTAGATAGAACGAAAACAAAGCCAAAACTAATTGAATTAGTAATTAGCCTCATACTTATATTTCCCAAAACTATATGTAAATTAGCGATCGCGGATTATGGTTTGATCGCAGCAATCAGTTTGTCAAAGTCTGTAAACAAAGTAACTTTAAACTTCCATTGCCATGAGACTGGAGGCTGTTTCGCCTTTCCCACTTCTTATAAAACTTCTTATATGGCAGAGACTCAAGTTAGGCTATGTCGAGCATTATTAAATATCGATTTATCCCCTATCACTAGACCTTTGTGGACTTCTGAAAAATGTCGCTGGCAATTGTAACAGTATGGGTTTAATAATCTAGAAATTGATCTAGATCGCACTAAAAAATTAAGACCTTTGGCAATCTTTATGATACCTACTGGCACAGACAAGGCTTTTTTCCTAGAGGGAAACCTTTGTCTAATCTAACAAAGGTACAACAGGAATTATTAGTGAGAAAATATCAACAAGAAGTTGCAGATATCATAACCGAAGCTGGAGTATAGCAGGTCTCTCCTACTCTATACTTCAAGGCGAATAAATAAAATTTAGAGCTATAGGGCTTAAACCATATTTCTGTGATGCCTATAGCTTCCTGCCAAGGATGATTGT
Source organism: Cyanobacteria bacterium P01_G01_bin.67 (assembly GCA_039179675.1). Lineage (GTDB taxonomy): Bacteria > Cyanobacteriota > Cyanobacteriia > Cyanobacteriales > Xenococcaceae > Waterburya. Next base: position 44,828 of record JBCDEP010000003.1, on the reverse strand, counting down.
AATTATATTTAAGATTTGAGTAAATAGATAAGCATCTGTCTAAAAATATAAAAATTGACCTCTGTCATTTCAATAAGCACTTTTATATTATTAACTGATTGCCTGTACTTTATATCTTCCCTAGTTCTTCCTCTTTGATTAGTTTGATCAAAAGTATGAATACTTGGGAGTTAACCTTTGTGCTTTCTGGAGGTCGTTTGATATTAGATGAATCATTACAAATTTTGGAGGTATCGCTAGAATTTTGTGACGAATTTGCTTGTCAACCAGAAACTCTGATTGGTAAGAGATTAGAAAACTTGTTTAGTGTTAAGGATCGCAAAGGAAAATTCGCTTTTCACAATCGCTTTAGTCGTAATCTTGAGGATTGGTTGGATATTACCATTGCTGTCTCCATTAATCGGACTGAGTATATGACTCGGCTAAGGATGATCAAGCAAGCCGATCATTGGCTAGCCAACATCGAAAAAATCCTCGCTAACGAACGGGACTTATTTAGCGTAATGTATCTTAAAACGCAACGCTGGGAGAATGTGGTGCGAAATTCCTCCGAGGGCATTGCGATCATTGATCGCCAGGGAAATTTGGTGGAATTCAATAGCAATTTCTTGAAAATCATGCAGTTTCATTCCGTTCACGGTGTACTGCTAAATGAGGAAGCAATTAATCAGAAAAACATTTTTGATTTACTCGAACACGAATCTTCAGCGGAATTAAGGGCTTATTTTGAAGGAGAGAGAGGCGCGGGGTACATGCGGGTAAACCCTTTGTCTAATCACCTGGTTGAAGTGGCTAAAAAGAAAAAGAAAAGTAAGCTGCGTCTGGAAATTCAATATAAACAATACTGCCTCGAACTTGAATTGACGCCAATTCGCTTACCTGCTGAGGGATTTGCTGGTTGTAGCTTTGTAGTTAAAGATATCACGGCGCAAAAGCAGCTTGAGGTGGCACAACAAGAAATTCTTGAACTTAATCATCAACTTCAGACGGAAAACCTCCGCATGAGCGCTGAATTAGATTTTCTGAAACGGATGCAGCAGCTAATCCTACCAAAAACCGAAGAATTAGCGGCGGTTAAAGATTTAGAAATTGCAGGCTATATGAAACCTGCGGACGAGGTTGGAGGAGATTACTATGACGTACTTTGTCACGAGGGAGTAGTTACTATCGGTATTGGCGATGTAACAGGACATGGCTTGGAAAGTGGACTGTTGATGGTGATGGCGCAAACAGCGGTAAGAACCTTAAAAGAGATTCGAGAAGTCGATCCAGTGATCTTTTTAGATACTCTCAATCGCACTATTTATAAAAACATCAAGCGGATGAAAACCCATAAGAATCTGACTTTGGCAGTCTTAAATTATGCTGATGGAATTTTTAGTCTCAGTGGTCAACATGAAGAAGCAATTGTGATTCGGCAGGGAGGGACAGTAGAAAGAATCGACACTATCGATCTAGGTTTTCCCATTGGTTTAGACCAGGCGATCGCCAAGTATATTAATCCCAAGACAGTCAAGCTTAACCCTGGAGAGGTTTTAGCCTTGTATACGGACGGTATTACCGAGTCGGAGAATCTGGCAGGAGAATTTTATGGACTAGACAGACTGTGTCAGGTTCTGAGTTTTAACTGGCAACAGTCAGCCGAAGTCATCAAAGAAACCGTCATTGAGGATGTGCGTCAACATATTGGTAAGCAGAAAGTTTACGATGATATTACTTTAGTAGTTCTCAAACAAAGATATTAACTGACGTTACGAGGTATATAGAGAAATCAATGGTTTTAATGATCGTAAAGGCTAGCACCCGTTCGCCCCTAACCAAAAATCTCATACTCACTTTTATCTCTGAAATCCCCAACACAAAAATATGAATCAAAAAATATTTGGTAACTTCCAAGAAAACTTTGAGCGCGATCGCGAATTTCTTAATATGGGATTTTCTCCCAGTTCGCTTTCGATTCAAGAAAGATGGCGTAACAATGGTCTTTCTGCGGATTTTGTTGCCGATTATATGACTACATTTTTTCCTCGCCATAGCGATCGTCAAAGTGAACAGAGACAAGCAGAACTCAAGCATGCCGTTAGCTACATTGCTAATGAGTTATTAGAAAATGCCATGAAGTTTAACAATCCCGCTTCTCAATGTTCGATTGAGTTTGGCATCCATTTAATAGATCGAGCAAATGCCCAAATTGTTTTGTATGCTACTAATAGCATCAATCCTGAACAGGTATTAGAGTTTCAAAGCTTTATTCAGGAATTATTAACCTCAGATCCTGAGGAATTATTTATCCGTCAAATGGAAATCAATGCCCAAAATCCCGAAGACTTTGGTTCAAGACTTGGTTTTTTGACGATGATTAACGACTATACTGCTCAACTTAGCTGGAAATTTGAGCAGTCGAAAACTGATGTAGTTTCAGTCACAACTATGGTACAGCTAACAGTATAAAAGATTAACCACGGTCAGTTTGTCTTCTATGCTGCCCGATCTCCATACTTAATTTTTAAGATCTGAAAAAAATTATTAATTATATTATCAATATGAATCAAGAAATAACTGGCGAAAATTATCTAGTTGAATATCATCCCGATTCCGCCACGATTAACTTTCAAGGAGTTTTGAGACTGGCGGGAATGATCGAATATGAAGCCATCGATCATCTTCTGTCAGACGTAGCAGCGACTGGTCCTGATCGCATGACCTTAAACTTTGAGGGGTTAGAGTTTCTCAATAGTTCTGGATTTAGCGTCCTGTCCAAATTTGCGATCGCGATGCGTAAACAACAGGTTACCGAAATTATCATGATCGGTTCGCAAAACATTTCCTGGCAAGCAAAATCTTTCAAGAATCTCAAACGATTAATGCCAAATTTAACTGTGGAATTTAAGTAAACATTTGACATTTAACATTTAATCTAACAGAAGTCTAAAAGGTAATAAGCAAAACATGACTAAGAACTGAGAACTAATGACTAAAAACCGCTAGTCTATTAAACGATCGCTAATAAATAAGAGAACTAAAATAGGTAAATGTCTCAGCCCAGCCAGATATGTCGGAATCAGCTTTGAATCGAGAACTGCAATCGCAGATAGAAGAACTTAAACAGCAGGTGCAAAGACTGCAAGGGGAAAAAGCTGACTTAGAAATTTTAACCGAAGCGGTTACGGAACATTCCACCGATCTTGAGAACCAGCTATATGCCAACAATCAAAAAATGTCCCTCTATCTAGAACAGGTAGAGAAGGTAACAGCAGCCGCAGCGGCAGTTGAGAATCATACTTTTAATCCTGCTAGCCTGGCAGATGTGGGTCAGCGGGAGGACGAATTAGGTCGCTTAGTGCGGGTATTTTGTCAGATGGTGCAAAAGGTGAAAACTCGCGAACGAGAATTAGCGGAGGCGAAAGATCAGCTGGAAGCAGTGTTAGATGCGATTCCTGGTTCAATTTCCTGGATCGACTCACGGGGGCAGTATATTGGGGTTAACCGCTATCATGCTGAAACCAGAAACTTATCTCCCGATGCCTTTGTCGGTCAGGAGGTTGGCTTCTTTCCGGGAGGTAGTCAACTAGCCCGATTTATGCGACAGTTTTTGGCTAGTTCGGATAATTTTGCCTCCCAGGTAGTAGAAATGGATTTAGAGTCCGCTAAGCAGTACTATCTTGTTGCCGCGAAGAAATATCAACAGGGTAATGCTACTGTCTCTGTGGGTATCGATCTTGAACGACAACTCAAACAGGCATTGTTACTAGAACAGATTACTCAAAAAATTCGCCAGAGTTTAGATATTTCCGAAATTTTTCAGACAACAGTAGATATAGTTGGTTCCACCTTTGGTAGCGATCGCTGTCAGATTTTGAGTTATGATAGCCGTGACGCAAAAGTAACGGCGGAATATTTAAAGTCAGCCAATACTTCTCTCTTGGGGAGATATCTGGGGTTCCCTCAACTATCTAGTCACAAACCCATTATTTCCTATGACGATGTTGATGCCGAACCAGCTTTAAGCAACAATCAAGAACTGTTTCGACAGCTAAAGATCAAATCTTTACTGGCAGTATCCATCTCTTTTCATCAAGAATTTAATAGCGTTCTCGTCCTCTATCGTCAGTATAAAGAGGGCAATGCCCCCCGTCAGTGGACTCAAGACGAAAATGAACTATTGCAGGAGGTTGCCACCCAAGTAGAAATTGCGATCGCCCAAGCGCAACTATTGGAACGGGAAAAACAACACAGTCAGGCTTTAGCCACTGCTAAACATCATGCCGAGGTCGCCAACCGCGCTAAAAGCGAATTCCTAGCAAACATGAGTCATGAATTACGGACTCCCCTCAACGCTATCTTAGGTTTTTCGCAGTTGATGGAACGAGATACTAATCTCTCATTCCAACATCGTAACTCGCTGGGGATTATCAACCGCAGTGGGGAACATCTGCTCAACTTACTCAATGATGTCTTGGAGATGTCTAAAATTGAAGCAGGCAGAACTACCCTAACTACTACTGCCTTTGATTTACTGCTGTTGCTGCAAACTCTCCAAGAAATGTTCCAGATTCGTGCGGCAGCGAAAAACTTGTCACTGCAATTTGATGTGGCACCTAATGTTCCTCAATATATCTTGAGTGATGAAGGAAAGTTGCGGCAGATCCTAATTAATTTGTTAGGAAATGCGATTAAGTTTACCCGAGTCGGCGGAGTGATTTTAACTGTTACCCATGAGTGTGCTGACGAACAAAATCCTAATCTACCGAGGCTTAAATTTACTGTAATCGATACTGGTCAGGGAATTGCCCCTAGAGATCAAGAACATATTTTTGAACCCTTTGTCCAAATCGATCTTAGTACCCAGTCGGAAGATGGGACAGGATTAGGATTAGCAATTAGCCGTCAATTTGCTCGATTGATGAACGGTGATATTACTTTTACTAGTACCACAGGGAAAGGTTCCACTTTTGCATTTGTCACTGGGGTGCAGCTAGCGGAGTCTCACCAAGTTGAAATCCCCCTGGAGAAACGGAAAGTCATTGGTATTGCTGCGGGACAGCCTGAATATCGCATTCTGGTAGTGGATGACAAAGAAGCTAATCGAGAACTGTTGGTAAAATTTCTAACTACGGTGGGGTTAGCAACTCGTACCGCCACTAACGGTAGAGAAGCAATAGAAATCTGGCAAACATGGCAGCCAGACTTAATCTGGATGGATATGAGAATGCCTAAAATGGATGGTTATGCCGCCACGAAGCAAATTAAAGCTAGCGATGATCTACATACGGTAATAATTGCCCTAACTGCTACCGCTTTTGAGGAAGAACGAGGCAAAATCTTAGCTGTCGGTTGTGACGATCTGGTTCGCAAACCCTTCAAGGAAGACGAGATTTTTGACAAAATGGCTGAACAGTTGGGGATTGAATATCTTTATGAAGCCGAACCCATAACCCAAAAAGCAGAGCCTAAACCACTAGATTTACTCAATTTAGCCCCAAATTTAGCTCAAATGCCTATTGACTGGATCAATTCCCTGCGCCAGGCAGCCATAGAAGTTGATGCCGATTCCCTTAAACAGTTAATTAATGAAATTACCGACAACTCAACCTTGGCAGCAATATTAACCGAATTAGTCAACAATTATTGTTTTGACGAGATTATTAGCCTGACCGAAAAAGCCTAAAATGTATAGCTTACAGGTGCTAGTTTAAGATAATATCTGATCGTCTTTTAGGGAATAGCGCGTGGGCTACGGCTGGGTCTCCCAGCCATGTAGAACCACGTAAGACGGGAATAGGGAACCTAACGCTTGTTCGTAATGCTATATTACCGTCAATTTCAGATACCAACTTCAGCATTTGCCTCAATCAAATAGGCGGTTAACTTAGCTGGGGCTAAAGCCTCTGTGTATTGCTGGGTCAACTCTGGAGGAATCAGTTCGAGTAAGACAGTATTTTCAATCCAAAACTCAATCACTTCAAAGCTACCGCGATCGCAACGCAAACATCGCCATTGTTCTGCATGAGCAATAGATTCAATTTGAAATTGGTCGAGGGGAATCGAAATCGCCACATGTGTAGCAATGAATTGAGGGGAAGAGTTTTGTTGATACTGGATCGGGTTATCTTCTTTCCCTGGCATCATTTCCGTCCCCAAAGGATAAACTTCGACTAGAGTGCCGTATTCATCCCCAGTAAAAGCTACATAGCTTCCTGGATGAGAATGGTGAGGAGCGCAATAACTATTATTAAATAGTTCTGTTAGTACTTCTGCTACGTTGAGGGGATCTTTGGCAGGCAGAGAAATATGATGGATCATTTTGTAGTTAGGTAACGTAAATTATTGATTGTGTAAGCGAGTAGAATCCCCTTGTTGTTCCTGTTCGATCCAAGGCTTAATTAGTGTTTTGGGAACTTGATCTTTATCTTTTAATGCTTCAATTAACCATTTTGCGATCGCCAAATTGACCCCCTTTAATTCCATCTTGAAACGTTATATAGACTATCCTGCTATTAGAAAGTTTTTTTGTTGCTCAAACTTTTCGCTGACATACTAAGATTGTCCCTCGATTTCCTTTTGTAATTCGTAACTCTTCATCTAAATACAGCAATTGCAATCTTCCTTTAGGAGATTTTTTGATCGCAAAGGTTCTTGTTCCACTTCTGGGATCGATTACTGAGGCTTGACCCATACCAAGCAATTTCTGTAGCAACCAAAATTTAAGTCGATCTAACAAGACAACCTGGGAAGTTGTAGCATTGCTACCAAATACGTCTAACCATTGTTTAATTTGTTCGGGATCTTGAGCGGCTAAAGGAGTTAATTCTCCGCCAGTAAACTTCACTTGCAGGGTATCTTCCCCAACAGGAGAACAAACCGGCCAGATTTTTGACTATTCCTTTTAGTTTCGGAAATTTTGGGTCAATAATTTTGAACTCGATGACAATATCGTAGGTATATTCCTTTTCTTTATCTGTCCCCCAGACTGGTTGCACAACTCCCTCGATGACTACTCGCAGATTAACGGGTTCAAACTGATTAAATGTCAGTCTATCCAAAGTATAAACATATCTGTTCGCTTCATCTGATAGTTTGCCAGGAAAATTAGGAGCACTGATCAATAACCAATTACCTTCTAGCAAGACTCGATTCTGTGCAGGATCTGGTGTTGGATTAAGAACAGCTAATTTGGCGATCGCATCTGCTACTGCATCCTGTGTTGTCTTGCCATTATGAGCAGTTAGAGCAGTTTTTAAGGCTATTTTTGCTTGTTCTCTTTGAATGATATCGTTGTGTGTCTGCATTGTTATTATTTTTAGCATAGGTAAATATTTAGTTATCAGCAGAACAAATAAGGAAGAACAAAAGTTTCAGATAGCGATCGCTTGCTTGATTTCTCTAATTATCAAAATAGTTAGGATTCCTCAGATAGCAACACAATCCGATAACGAGCTTTTCCTGCCAAAACTAGATCCATTGCTTCATTAACCTGACTTAGAGGCATGGTTTCAATTTGAGGTTTAATCTGGTTAATGGCAGAAAAATCCAGCATTTCCTGCATAAATCGGCGACCACCTACCACACTCCCAACAACGGATTTTTGCCCAAAGATCAAAGGGATTAAAGGGACGTTAATACTAGATACGGGAATTCCTAAAAAACATAAAATACCATTGTTGCCCAACAAGCTAAATGCTAAATCCCAATCTAATTCCGCCGAAGAAGTACTGAGAAGAAGATCTAAAGAACCAGTTAAATCTTGCTTTGCCTGCTCACTTCCCCACTGATAAAAATGATGCGCCCCAAATTCTTTTGCTTCACGTGCTTTACCCGAAGAAGAAGACAATACCGTCACTTCTGCCCCCATTGCCCTAGCAAATTTAATTGCTAAATGCCCTAAACCACCAATCCCCACAATTCCTACTTTCATTCCAGGATATTTAATATAGGTGCGTAAAGGAGTATAAACAGTAATCCCAGCACACAATAGAGGCGCCGCACTCGCAGAATCTAAAGCATCGGGAATTTTATAAACAAAATCCGCAGGGGCACGAAGTTTATCGGCAAATCCGCCGTGATTACCCACGATTAACCCTGTAAAGCCTTGTTTACAGACATTTTCTTCACCCTGTAAGCAGTGGTAACAGACGCGACAAGAATTACGAATCCAGCCCAAACCAACGCGATCGCCCTGTTTGAGAGTGGTAACATCCGCCCCCACCTCAGTAACAATTCCTACCACTTCATGACCTGCAACTAGGGGAAATTCACTTACTCCCCAATCATTATCCCTCATATGAATATCTGTATGACACAGACCATTATGAGTTACTCGTACTTCTATTTGATTATTTTGTAAGGGTTCTGGTTCATATTGCCATAGTTGCAATTTGGCTTTTGGTTTCAAAGCGGCATAAGAGGTAAATGTAGTCATGGTTATACCTCAACTAAATATTTTTATGTCGATACCAGTATTTTGAAGCGCAAATTTAACTAACAACAGGGGGAAAGTTCAGGTATTTGGTTGTTGGAAATAAAGAGCGATCGCAAATACAACAATTACAGTAATTAAATGATTCATAAGAACTGGGATTATGAGTTTAACTACGTACAAATGGTCGATTAAAGAATGGCACAAACTAGTTGATTCTGGGTTATTAACCAAAGCCTTTACAATTAGTGAAATACTTTAATGTCTTGAAGGGGTTAGGATGAAAAAAAGCGATATAACCAAATATCCTGCTAACCTGGTGCAAAATCGCCGTGATTAAATCGCTAGTATAGGAAAAAGGTTCAGGTATTTATTTGGATATTTATAATAGAGAGCGATCACTTTTCTATATAGTAGAATAACTTTGCTATTGGGATAAATTAAACATTTTTTTAAAAATTCTATTCTTATCTTATAAGGGATCAAAAACATACGTATTTAATTTGCAAAAAGTATAACATTTTTATGTTCACAATAATTAAAATTTGATATTGATAATGAATTAGTTTGGTGGGCAATAAATTTGTGCTGAGAAATAATGTTCGATCCTGATTATATTTTGCCCACCCTACAGGCGATCTAAATTTATTTTTTGTGTTATTTTGAAAATTATGAATCTAACAGATAATATAGATTTTCAATATTTAAGAGGTATTCATGGCTGGTCGCAAGCTAGTTTGTATGTTAACTAGCGTCGTTATGAATTTTATCTTACGCACATATTGAAAGATCCCTTAGAAGCTATTTCTATGGCTACTGTATCTTTAGCTAAAGATGCCAATGAAGCTTATTTTAGTTGGTTTGATGAACCAGGACAATATAATTGGCAATTTACCAGAAACAAATCGGATAGGTTGTTGTTGAATGTTACGATTAATGGTTTTTCAGATGATCGTCATAAATTAGATGAAAAAATAAACTTTGTCGTTTGGCGATATTTTTGGATTGATTTAGTAATTCTAGAAGTAGATAAGGTAGCCCAATTATTATCTTATTCCCATTACAAAGATAGTCGCTATTCGCATACATTTCCTTGGGCAGAATTAAAAAGACTCAGGCAATATCGCAACAGTCAAAATTAAAGCACAATTCTTTCTATCTTCGTCAATTTGGAATTCATAGATATTTATTTACTACTCCGACCTAAAAAGCTACCCATAATAATTATTAGCGATGAAATTACCACAATGGGAATTACAGGTAAAAAACCAAAAGTAAAACTGGATGGAATTACACCAGTCTGAAAACCAATCAGCATTACCTCTCCCACTAAAATCGAGCAGAAACAACTTAGAGGGTAGATGTTCCTGCCATATAAAGCAGCGATTACGGTGGGAAACAATACGGATAATCCTGTAAACGCTTCGGTAGCTAAAGTTAATATAGATTCTGGAGGTTGATAAGCTAAAATCAAGCCGACAATTGCTAAAGCTGCAATCAACAACCTACCGACAAAAGTTTGCTCCGATAAAGAAGCCTGGGGGCGAACGTAAGTTATATAAACATCCCTTGTTAGCATCGAACTTAAGGCTAGAAGTTGAGAATCCAAAGTAGACATAAATGCTGCTAATGCACCCACCATTACTAATGATGATAACCATTTAGAAGTATATTCATTGAGCATTAAAGGAAAAATTTGATCCACTTCTTTGCCCATTAAATCGGGAAAAGCAAGATGCCCCCAGATCCCAATTAAAACGGGGCAGATAAATAAAATTGTTGTGATAATTGGATAAAATATCGTTGCTACTTTTAGTGAAGCTGAAGTTTTCGGGGTATAAAACCGCATAAACATCTGGGGCAACATCGGTAAAGTAAACGTCCACAGACACAAATAACTAAACCACTTTTTCTGAGTAAAAAAATTATTAACACCCTGTCGGCTAAACAATTCTGGATTTAGATCGAACACCGCTTGGTTAGCCATATTAATTCCTCCTAAGCTATGAGCGATCGCCTGCAAAGCGACAATCATTAAGATAAACATGAGAATGCCTTGAAAAACGTCGGTTAAAGCAACGCTAATCATCCCGCCAATGCAGACATAAAAAACGATCGCTAAAGTCAAACAAGTTGCCCCTACAAAGTAAGGAATCTGCCCTCCCGATAAATTTTCGAGTAAATATCCCGCGCCAATGGGCTGTAGAGTTAAATAAGGCAGGGTAAAAATAACCATTACCCCTAAAAAAATCAGCTTAAGTGGTTGATGCTGCCAACGATTAAAAATTAATTCTGCTGGGGTAATTAAGTTAAATTGTTTCCCCAATCGCCAAACGCGATCGCCGATAAAATAAAATGTCAAGGCAGCAAATCCCGTACCCCACGCCATCATGGGATAGTAACTAAGACCAATTTGATAACCTGAACCTGCAAATCCGAGAAAAAAGAAAGCGCTAAAATTCGTAGCACTGAGGGTAAAGAAAAGCACAATTGCCCCAAGACTACGATTGGCTAAAAAATAATCTTCTGCTGTGTTTGCTTGACTCTTATGACCAGCAACCCCTACCCAAAGAGTAAATATTAAATATATAGCTAAAGGAAGTAGCAACTCCAGACTCATATTTATTTTTCCTCATCTGAAGCTGATTGCCAAAATGTCAGGGCGAAGATACTCATCGCGATCGCCAAAGTAATTTGTAAACAGACAAAATAAAATACCCAAGCAGGAAGATTAAGCCAAGATAAGGCAATCGGTTGTTCCCAAGACCAAAAATCTAGGGCTAAGAAAAACATCAAGGTAAAGCTAAATAACCAGAGTGAAGAAGCTCGAAAAATCCTCATTGTGTATCCAGATATTGATAATTTCGATTTTAATATTTTGCTGCGCCAAATTCTGTAATGCGAGGGGAAAAGTTCGGGTATTTATGAGAATGTTTTCAATAAAAAGTGATCGCCTTTTTCAGTCAACAGTCAACAGTTATCAGTCAAGATAGTTCTGCCGTTCGTCCATGTCCTGATCTGAGTACATATTGCTCTGAAAATTGGAGTGGGCGAACTAATAGCTTGTTCTTAAATTTGATTTGAAGTGCGATCGCACGGGTATATTAATCATCAATGCTGTCGTGTTTTTCTTTAAAAGATATTTCTGTTGAAACTAAACCGAAATCTTCTGCCAACAGATCGATTCCGTCTATAATTCTAGGAATTTGTGCGTCTTTAATTTTAAGACCCATAAAACACTTGTCTCTCAATTGAGGACGCATAACTTCATAGGCATTTTCTGCTTTCTCAATTGCGGAATCAGGGATTGGAGAATGAAGTCTTAATACTGCTAAATCCATTAAATCTATTGCTTCTATACTATTATCAATATAGCGTCGCTGTTAGCTAACAATTTCGAGGTAAAGCAATCATTGATACTTAAACAAGGTACAGGACTCCACTGGGGATATCTTGGCGAATCGAGTTTAAAACGAACTTCGGCGATAATTTCAGTTTTGATAGGAACATTATCTACGCGAACGAGCATTCTAATTCCATATTGATCTGTAGTACCGCGATCAATCTGAATATCTTTGAGGTCATTGAATAAAGCTTGATAACCATCGTCATATATTGCTGTACGCAGTTTTTTATATCCAGAAGTAGCAACTCCTTCTCTCACTTGCCGACTGACGTAACACCCGCCATTCAAACAGTCGACTAACAATTGATTGGCAAGAAGATATTGATTGATCAACTTTGATTGATGATTAGTAAACTTCCAATGGTGACCGATATTTCTACGATCAATCATAATATTTCTTGATTTTTCAATCCACATATCTCCATTAATATTCCACCATTCTTTATTATCTCCTTTTTGCACTTCTGGTATTGGAAGATAACTTCTCAGTATCTTAAGGCTATTAATTAAGTCTATATTTTTTTCAAAATAATGAGAGCTATAAATATCAGAAAATCTATTCAAATTATGAGCTAATGCGTTAGCAAGAGAACTATATAAATGAATATCAATAGAAAGATCGTAATGCAAATCTAAATCCTTATACAGTGAACAATAAATATCTAAGTCCAAAGATTTATCTATACAACAGTATAAAGAATTCTCTCCGACTTAACAGAAAAATACGATAAAGGAGATAAATTCAGAATGTATAGCACTATTTCTAGTTTCAGAGAATATTTGTTAATTAGTCAGACAATGATTCAGGTAGATAAGTTTACTAAAAACGATGCTAATCAATGGGGATTGTCAGAATATGCAGGAAAAGATGCGAAGATTATCTTTGATTCAATTAAATTGAGATTAGTTTAGACGAACTCTATGATCGCATTGATTTAGATAATTTGTAAGAGATGAAAAAATAGCGATCACTGTTGAAATCTCACGATGAAAAATCGAACCACAGCTATGGCATCCCAAATTGGTATCTGGAAACTTTTCTTATATTTACATAAATATAGCGATAACAGCCCAATCCTGTATTATTGGATAATTGATTTTCAAGAATTTTACAATCTTTCATAATAAGAAGAGTCTTCTATCATGACAAATATAAAAATTGCCACTACTTCTGATGTCAATGCCGACAAAGTTCTGAAAACGAAAGCTAATGGTCAATCTGTTCTCGTAGCTAAAGTTGGCGATAAGTATTGCTCGATCGCTAATAAATGTCCTCACCTGGGACTTCCTATGGCAAAAGGAAAATTTGAAAATGGTGTAATTACTTGCCCCTTCCACGGTTCCAAGTTTGAAATTTGCACTGGCAAAAACGTTGAATGGGTAGAATCGTTTGTTGGGATTCCCTTACCTGGTGCTGCTAAGAAAATGATGGCTATGGGTAAAGCACCCACCGATGTGGCTAGTTTTACTGTCACTCAAGAAGGTGAAGACCTCTTTATTGAGGCATAAATATTGATAATACGGAAACTTTCTCGATATTCTTCTCACAGGAGCAACTTTGAGAAATTTTCCGTATATACATTCCATATATTCCATATATCTTGTTTCAAGCGATCACTGTTTTACCCCAGACTCTCGGTCATTTGAAATCAATCAGCTAATTTCTATCGATGATCTGGTAGAAAAAATATTAAGTAACCCTAATAATACTGGAATTACTTTTTTTGGGGAGAGCCTTTTTGGCAAGCACCAGCTTTAACCAAAGTTGCGAAGAAAGTTAAAGCAGCAGGATTAAACGTGATGTCTTTTACTGGCTTTACTTTAGAAAGATTACAGTCAGAATATGCTTCCGCCTGTAGTCAAGAATTAATTAATGAACTCGAATATTTTAATCGATGGCGCATTTGTACCAGGTTTGGCAATTAATGAGCCCAATTCCTTAGTTTCTTCTAGTAATCAAACAGTCCATGTTTTTAATCCCGAACAAAGATAAACTTGACTGGGCAAGTGACCAAATAGAAGTACATATCCATAAGGATGGTAGTCGAATTATTACGGGGTTTCGAGGATCTTTGTAATAATAATTAGTTATTGATGGTTGGCGAAAAAGGCGAATAACATAGGTCGCATCTATGTCCAAGGTAGTAGTCAGACCTCACCTTACTTTTTCTCAAGAATTTCCGATTTAGAATTACCCTCGAAGCTGCCGATTTCGCAATTAACTTCATAGAAAGAAGCAACTGGAGGTTTGACAAACAGGTGATTCATCTCTTCTAAAATAGCTTTGTAGGTTTCGGAGATATTGTCTTCCATCGCGTCAATCTCATCCCACATAATTACAGCAATCCCTTCATCAGTACCTGGTTTTTGCAGTAAGTAAGCACCTTTAAATCCCTTAGTGTAGGTAGAAACTGCTCGTTCGTACAATTGTTGCGCTTCGGGGAATTTTCCTGGTTTAAATTCTGCGATCGCTACATAAGCATATTTGTGTTTCAGAAAATCGATAAATTCAGACATGACATTCTCTCATTATTCGGATTAATTCAGTTAACTCACTTCAATATTCAATTACTTTACTATTAAATTGCTCGCAGTATTGGCAATACTATGAAGAATGGGTGCGTTTGTTTAAAAAACTTAAGAGGGTAGTAATATTCAAACGCAGTGGCACAACTATTGTAAGAGATAGGAAGAAATTATAAGTAGTAATTATAAAACAAAAAAGGAATGACAAATTGTCCATGACCTCGTATCTCATTCGTTCAATTGAGGTAACTGATACTCATTTTTTATGGGAGATGCTATATCAAGCATTGTATATTCCGCCAGAAGTTACTCCTTTGACCAGAGATGTAATATTTCAGCCAGAATTGGCAAAATATGTCCAAAATTGGGGAATTTATCAGAATGATATCGGTTTAATTGCAGTTGTAGCAGAATCTCAAACTCTGGTTGGTGCTGTCTGGTTACGTATGTTTAAAAGCAACAATCCAGGATACGGATATATTAACGACTATACTCCTGAGTTATCAATTGCAGTGTTGCCCGAACATCGCGGTCAAGGCATTGGCACTCAATTAATAACTACACTATTGTCCGAGGTAAAAGATTGCTACTCTGCAGTTTCTTTGAGTGTTTCATTAGATAATCCAGCATTGCATTTATATGATCGCTTGGGGTTTGAGGTTGTCACTCAGTCTGGTGATTCTCTAATAATGAAAAAAGATCTGTATAACAGCGATCGCCATATTAAAATTTTTCAAAAACAAGATAATTTAATTAATATACGAAATTGTCTTGATAAAATTGAATTTTAAAATACGTAAAGCACGATTAACAGAATCAGAATTACTCAGTAGTTTAGCATTGCGATCAAAAGCTTATTGGGGTTATTCCCAAGAATTTATTTTTGCCTGTCGTCAAGAGCTTACTTACTCACAAGAGGATATCCAAAATAATCATTTTTATGTATCCGAAATAGATAATAAAGTTATTGGCTTTTTTGTCCTTAAGATCCTAAGCGACCAAGAAATAGAGTTAGAAGCTTTATTTATCGATCCTGCTTATATTAATCAAGGTTATGGTCGTAAATTAATTGATAAGGCTAAACTCATTGCTCGTGAATTGGGTAAAAAAGGAATGTTGATTCAAGGCGATCCCAATGCTAAAAACTTTTATCTCAAAGTTGGGGGACAACTCATAGGCGAACGAAAATCTGCTAGTATTTCGGGTCGTTATTTACCTCTATTCAAAATAGATTTATAGAGTTTGTTAGTTATCGATGGTTGATTGAAAGTGATCGCATTATTCTTAATACTACTTTTGAGTTAAAGGACGCTCTTGATTTGTTAAAGTGAGAATAAAAAAATAAAGTAAAGTGAGCGAAGCGAGTCCTAAAGGATTCCGCTTCGAGACCGTAGGGAATCCTTTAGGGCATATGCTTTAGTGCAATGCCCACCCTAAATAACAAATAACAAACCTATACCCTTTCGTGGAAAGTCCGATTAATTACATCCAACTGCTGTTCGCGGGTAAGTTTAATAAAGTTCACCGCATAACCAGATACCCTAATGGTTAACTGAGGATACAATTCGGGATGATCCATCGCATCGATCAGGGTTTCGCGATCCAAGACATTGATATTGATATGGTGTCCTGTATCGTGGAAGTAACCATCTAACATTCCCGCCAGATTAGTAGTTCTATTGGCTTCGGTTTTACCCAAAGCTTTGGGAACGATGGAGAAAGTATAGGAAATCCCATCTTGAGCATGTTCATAGGGCAGTTTAGCCACTGATTCTAAAGCGGCGATCGCACCTTTGGTATCTCGTCCGTGCATCGGATTAGCACCAGGGGCAAAGGGTTGTCCTGCTTTACGTCCATCGGGGGTATTACCAGTTTTCTTACCGTACACAACGTTTGAGGTAATGGTTAGAATTGACTGGGTAGGTACTGCACCGCGATAGGTTTTGTGTTGACGGACTTTGTTCATAAAGTCTTCGACAACTTTAGCGGTAATTTTATCAACGCGATCGTCGTTATTACCAAATTTAGGATAGTCTCCTTCAATCTCGTAATCTACTGCTAAACCGTCTTCATTACGAATAACTTTTACCTGGGCGTGTTTGATTGCCGATAAAGCATCTCCCACTACCGATAAACCAGCTACCCCACATGCCATTGTCCGATAGACATCGCGATCGTGCAGTGCCATTTCTAGCCTTTCGTAGCAATACTTGTCGTGCATATAGTGAATGACGTTGAGGGTATTGACATAGAGTTTTGCCAACCAACCCATCATCAGATCAAATTTAGCAGTTACCTCTTCGTAATCTAAATATTTGGAAGTTATAGGTGCAAACATCGGGGCAATTTGTTGACCAGCTTTTTCATCTTTTCCGCCGTTGATAGCATAAAGTAAAGCTTTGGCTAAATTAACCCTCGCGCCAAAAAACTGCATCTGTTTGCCGATACGCATTCCTGATACACAGCAAGCAATACCGTAATCATCACCGTAATAACCGCGCATTAAGTCATCGTTTTCATACTGGATCGAACTAGTGTCAGCCGAAACCTTAGCGCAGAAATGTTTAAAACCAACAGGTAATTTTTCCGACCAGAGAACGGTTAAATTGGGTTCTGGGGCTGCACCTAAGTTATAAAGAGTATTTAAGAAACGGAAGCTATTTTTAGTAACTAACGTTCTACCATCTTCTCCCATGCCTCCAATGGATTCTGTAACCCATGTGGGATCTCCAGAAAATAGTTCGTTATATGCCGGATGACGCAAGAACCGCACCATTCGCAGCTTCATCACAAAATGATCGATTAATTCCTGTATTTGAGCCTCAGTAGCGTCGCCGTTATCTAAATCTCGTTGACAATAAATATCGAGGAAGGTGGAAACCCGACCTAAAGACATGGCTGCGCCGTTTTGTTCTTTAACTGCACCTAAATAGCCAAAATAAGTCCATTGAATTGCTTCAGTGGCATTTGCCGCAGGTTGAGCGATATCGCAACCATAACTAGCTGCCATCTGTATTAACTCTTTAAGGGCACGTATTTGTTCAGAAATTTCCTCCCGCAGGCGAATTACTGATTCATCAATCGTTTCTACTTCTAAAGAGAACAACTGTTGCTGCTTATCTTCGATTAGGCGATCGCATCCGTACAAAGCCACCCTGCGATAA
This sequence comes from Cyanobacteria bacterium P01_G01_bin.67, assembly GCA_039179675.1. Taxonomy (GTDB): domain Bacteria; phylum Cyanobacteriota; class Cyanobacteriia; order Cyanobacteriales; family Xenococcaceae; genus Waterburya. The sequence continues at coordinate 27,316 of JBCDEP010000003.1, read as the reverse complement.
TCACCGATAATCCGACCTCTACCATAAGCATCAGGCAAACCTGTAATAATCCCTGAATGCCGTGCCAACTTCATTTCGCGGGTATAAGCATCAAAGACACCATCATTATGAGTTTTACGATGTTTAGTAAAAATTTCTCTAGTTTGTTCATCTAACTGATAACCATAAGCTTCTAGGGAACTTTTAACTACCCGAATCCCACCCAAGGGCATAATTGCTCGCTTAAGGGGCTTATCGGTTTGTAAGCCGACAATCTTTTCTAAGTCTTGGTCGATATAACCAGGTGCATGGGCAGTAATCGAAGTTGGCACTTTTGTATCAGTATCTAAAATACCTTTTTCTCTTTCGATCGCCATCAGATCCTTAACTTGTTCCCAAAGCTGGTGAGTAACCTCGGTCGTACTGGCTAAAAACGAGTCATTCCCCTCATAGGGCGTATAGTTTTGCTGAATAAAGTCACGGAGGTTAATTTCTGCTGTCCATTTGCCCGAAGCGAAGCCTTTCCATTGTTGCAACATATTGCTGCTCCTCCCATAATTCTCTCTAATTCTTGATCTAAAACCGCAATCTTTCTCTTAAATATAACTAACTCTAAATATAACAAAAAAACATTTAATAGCAAGGATTTTTTGTATTTACAATACGACTAATCTTGAGTACATATGAGTACATTTTTATAGACATTAAAGACTAAAGCTAAAATAGATTTCAGAAGATGATTTTCTATCAAATGTTTAAAATTAATAATTCCAACACAATTTTGTCAAGTCTATGCTCAAAGGGCTTTTAAGGCTTGTTTGTAGATATTGGATATTGGTCAAATCAAAGTAATCAGACATAGATAAACAACTAAAATGCTGTTTTAATCACCAGCTGAATTGTTGCTCTATATTTTATTCTGTTATCATAAATACTTTTTCTTTTACGACCAGAATATTAATTAAAAATTAAAAGCAAAATGCGAGACATTATTGCCAAAAGCAATTGTTTAGAATCGAGTTGGAAAATAACTGTTAATTGTCAATTGTTTATTGTCTTTAGTAACTAAAACCAACAGTCAATGTTCTTATCCTCATCACAGATGAAATAAGTACTTCTGAACTACTAGCGACAACTGACTAACAACCACAATAATTATGACTATCTCTCTCAATTTGACCGTCGATCCTACTCAAGATCTTAGCAACTATCGACGGCAACCCTTGGACGCTATTTTTGCTCCTCAGACAGTAGCGGTAATTGGGGCAACAGATCGCCCTGGCAGTGTTGGTCGAACCTTACTGTGGAATTTGATCAGTAATCCTTTTGGGGGAACGGTTTTTCCTGTTAATCCCAAACGGAAAAACGTCCTGGGGATAAAAGCCTATGCAGACATCACTGCTATTCCTGAAGCAGTTGATTTAGCTGTTATTGCCACTCCTGCACCCACGGTACCTCAGGTAATTCGTCAGTGTGGAGAGGCGGGAGTTAATGGAGTGATTATCCTTTCCGCAGGATTTAAAGAAATTGGCGCTGTGGGAATCGAATTAGAACAGCAAATCTTGGCAGAGGCACGACGTTATCAGCTGAGAATTGTTGGTCCTAACTGCTTGGGGATCATGAATCCTCATCATGGCTTAAATGCCACCTTTGCCGGCACGATGGCAAGTCCAGGAAATGTCGGTTTTATTAGTCAAAGTGGGGCATTATGTACTGCTATCTTAGACTGGAGTTTCCGCGAAAATGTTGGCTTTAGTGCCTTTGTTTCTATTGGTTCGATGCTGGATATTAACTGGGGAGATTTAATTTATTATCTTGGTGACGATCCACATACCTCTAGCATCGCCATCTACATGGAATCTATTGGCGACGCTCGTTCTTTTCTCTCCGCAGCCAGAGAAGTAGCTTTGAGCAAACCAATTATCGTCATCAAAGGTGGTCGTACCAGTGCCGCAGCTCAGGCAGCAGCCTCCCATACAGGAACTTTAGCTGGCAGCGATGCCGTCCTTGATGCCGCATTTCGTCGTTGTGGCGTACTGCGAGTAGATACTATCGAAGATCTGTTTAATATGACGGAGTTGTTGGCTAAGCAACCCCGCCCTAAAGGTAAGAGATTAACCATCTTGACCAACGCTGGGGGACCTGGGGTATTGGCAACGGATTCTCTGGCAAAACGACAAGGAGCTTTAGCACCCCTATCTCCTGATACAATCACCAAATTAAACGATTTTTTGCCAACTCATTGGAGTCGCAGCAATCCCATCGATATCTTAGGTGATGCTACTCCAGAACGCTATACTCAAGCACTCCAGGTCGCAGCAGCAGATAATAATAGTGATGGACTACTTGTTATTCTGACCCCTCAAGCAATGACTGATGCCACCAAAACAGCATTTCAACTCCAGCAAACAGTCAAAGAGCTTAATGGCAAACCTCTACTGGCAAGCTGGATGGGGGGAGCAGAAGTAGCAGAAGGAGAGGCGATTCTTAATCGTGCAGGGATTTATACCATGCCCTATCCTGACACGGCTGCCCATCTGTTTAACTTAATGTGGAACTATAGTTATAACCTCAAAAGCCTTTATGAGACTCCTGTATTAGCCCAAGATGGAGATGGTAGCAACAGCCAAACTGAAGCAACGGCAATTTTAGAGCGGGTCAAAAATACTGGACGAACCCTCTTGACGGAATACGAATCCAAGCAGTTGTTGACCGTCTATGGTATTCCTACAGTAGTTACCAAAATAGCTTCTGATGAAGACCATGCAGTGGCATTAGCGGAGGAAATTGGTTATCCTGTCGTCTTGAAACTTCACTCTGAAACTATTACCCATAAAACTGATGTTGGCGGTGTGCAGCTCAATCTTATTGATGCTAATGCTGTTAAAGAGGCATTTAATTCGATTAAAAATGCCGTCAAGGCAAACGGGGAGAAACTTTCATCGGACGTGTCAGATGCAGCTCAAGCTTTTCTAGACTTCAGAAAAGTAGGCAATAGCGGTGATGAGGGAAATTCTCATGAGCAACTTTCCTCAGAAGCGTCAAATCGGCAGGACGGTTTGCCTCTACAAGACACCTCCTCAGATTTTCTTGGTGTTACTGTACAGCCGATGGTTAAACTGGATGGCTATGAATTAATTATCGGCAGTAGTCTCGATCAACAATTTGGTCCTGTACTCTTATTTGGCACAGGGGGACAGTTGGTAGAGGTCTTTCAAGATCGGGCATTAGCACTACCTCCTCTTAATACAACTTTGGCGCAAAGAATGATCGAACAGACTCGTATTTATGAAGCTCTCAAAGGTGTTCGTGGTCGAGCAGCAGTAGATTTAACTGCTCTAAATAAATTACTGGTACGCTTTAGTCAACTGGTGGTGGAACAACCCTGGATTAAGGAAATAGATATTAATCCGCTATTGGTATCAAGCGATCGCCTGTTAGCATTGGATGCCCGAGTTGTACTTCATGAACCAGATACCCAGGAATCTGATTTATCTCAGGTGGTGATCCGTCCTTATCCTAGTCAGTATATTAAGCCCTGGACATTAAACGACGGCAAGCAGATCACGATTCGCCCGATACGTCCTGAAGATGAACCTTTGATTGTCAACTTTCATCAATATGTTTCCGAAGAAAGTATTTATTTTCGCTACTTTCACACCATCAAAATGCAAACCAGGGTCGCTCACGAAAGACTAACCCGTATTTGCTTTATCGATTATGATCGCGAACTAGCTCTAGTAGCTGATTATCTTAACCCTGATACTGGAGAACGGGAAATCTTAGGAGTGGGTCGTTTAAGCAAAATTAATGGGGTTAACGAAGCTGAATTTGGCATGCTGGTAAGCGATCGCGAACAGGGAATCGGTCTAGGTACGGAATTACTACATTCGCTGATTGATATTGCTCGCCAAGAACAACTCACCCGCATTACGGCAGAAATTCTCCCCCAAAACACAACCATGCAGCATCTCTGTCATAAGATAGGATTCAAGCTAAAGCGTAATTTTGATTTGGTCACAGTTTATTACGAACTTTAAATGGATTCTGGAGTGTTGCCAAATTGAGGTACGGCACTAAATCAATTACCAGACGATTCTATTCTAATTGAAGTTGCTTTTGGGTCTAGATTGTGATCTCCTAAAGCTTTTTAATTGGTTCAGAGTCGTCTTTTTTAATTAGAGCTTTAGGTTGTTAGTTGAGGACGATAAGATAGATATAGTCTCTTGAGGAACAGGGAAATTCATCACGCTTATTGGTAATGCTATTAACTTAAAATCGGGAACAGCTTAACTCCCTTAATTTTGCTTTTGGCTAAATCAGTTTAAAACCTCTTAATATATGACTTATAGCCATCTTGAGTAATTAGTTTACTTACTTTGAACCGAAATTAATTAGGTGAAATAAGGATACTTACCATAGATAAAAATGCATGATTATTAATTCTGAATTGACATTTGTGTATGCTAAAGTTGAAACATAGTTAAATCAATCTTCCTCATCAGCTTTGCTGTTATTGGGCGTTCAATTACTGAGCAATTGCAGAAGTATCCCCGATCAAAATTAATTTAGAGTGACAGTCTAAGAAATCAATCAAAAGTGTCTTCAAGAGCCACAACCTTAAACCGCAATCGATTCAGGAAATTAAAACTAGAGATTTGGTGAAACTATGATCAGAAAATTACCGCTACTCTCAACCAGATCTGCTATTAGAAACCACAGAAATTACGCCAAAAAAATTGAACTTAAAGAAAGACCAAGGAATTTGAATCAATGTTTTTCTCAACTGTAGATAAAGTTCCAGCAAAAACTATTCAGCAAAAACTCCAAGATAATCCTCCAGAAATTAATAAGATTAAGAACATAATTGCGATCGCTAGCGGGAGAGAAGGAGTAGGAAAAAGTACGATCACCGTCAATATTGCGGTCATCCTGGCACAGATGAGCTTGAAAGTAGGTTTATTAGATGCCGATTTGCGTAACTCCAAAATATCGCTAAGTTTGGGACTTAAGGATGTAGACACCAAGGTCGCACCCAAAGGGCAAGGAAATCTCTGGGAACCAGTTAGTAACTTTGGGGTTAAGCTATTTACTCTTCCTTCACTTAGTAATCAAGACCCTTTGGATGATTGGTGCGAAGATTGGTGTGACCATTGGCTCAATCAGACAATTAAACCAGTATTAGAGCAGGTGGCATGGGGAGATTTAGACTATCTAATTGTTAACTTTCCTCCAGGTATTGGCGATATTCAGAGCAAGTTAGCACAAGTACTTCCTCTTTATGGAGTGGTGATGATCGCTACTGCTCAACAAGAGGTTCAGTCTGCCACTATTCAAACCTGGAATATGTTTGAGCAATTAAAAGTGCCACTGATCGGCTTGGTGGAAAATAAGAGCAGTTTGGCGAAAATTAATCGATCATGGCGCAAGTACAAATTTACTAGCGATGACCAGTCTGCTTCAACTAAAAGAGTTCCCTGTCTGGGCTATATCCCCTTAGATCCCAACGTACCCAAATATAGCGATCGCCTACCGATTGTCTTAGCTGAACCCCTGTCTGTCTTTACTGGGGCAATGAATACTATTGCCTGGGCGATCGCTTCTCAAATTACTATTTCTGCTCTCAAATCATAAATTACTACAAGTTTTTAATCCAAAATTTAGCTTTAAAACGATGTTTAATCTGCTTAAACCAGTCAGTGATTACGCCCAAGATACTTTTAGAGCCGCAAAATATATCGGTCAAGGACTGGCTGTCACTTTCGACCATATGCAGCGTCGTCCTGTTACCGTGCAATATCCCTACGAAAAATTAATCCCTTCAGAGCGCTATCGGGGTCGAATTCACTTTGAATTTGATAAATGTATTGCCTGTGAAGTCTGTGTTCGCGTCTGTCCAATTAATCTTCCCGTGGTCGATTGGAAATTTGACCGTCAGGTAAAAAAGAAAAAACTGAATCACTACAGCATTGACTTTGGGGTCTGTATTTTCTGTGGTAACTGCGTCGAGTATTGCCCCACTAATTGCCTGTCGATGACGGAAGAATATGAACTCGCTTCCTATGACCGCCACGAGTTGAACTATGACAGTGAGGCATTGGGAAGACTACCTTATAAAGTCACTCAAGACCCGATGGTGACTCCGTTAAGGGAATTTGGCTATTTACCCCCAGGGGTAGTTGAACCCCATAACCTACCCCCAGGAAGCAAAAGGGCTGGTAAGCATCCAGAAACAAGCAACAATTAACAATTAACAATTAACAATTAACAATTAACAATTTTCCTATTTCCTACTTAATTGGAGGACATTAATGTCAGCGCCTTTACCGTCACCCTCTTATCATCAACTAGCAGGGACAGAGATTATTCAAGATCTCCAGAGTAATCTAGAAGCAGGGTTGTCTCCCGAATCAGTTGCAGCACGTTATGAAAAATACGGCTGGAATGAACTGCAATTCAAGCCAGGAAAACCAGCTTGGCTCAGATTTTTACTGCAATTTCATCAACCGCTGCTCTATATTTTGCTATTTGCAGGAATTATTAAAGCCATTTTGGGTTCTTGGGCAAATGCCTCTGTAATCTGGGGGGTAACGGTAATTAATGCCATTATTGGCTATGTACAGGAAGCTCAAGCAGAAGGCGCGATCGCTTCATTAGCTAAAACTGTTACCACCGAAGTAACCGTGATTCGCGATGGGCAATCCCTGCGAATTCCCTCCCAAAACTTAGTCCCTGGAGATCTGGTTTCCCTAACCTCAGGAGATAAAGTTCCTGCGGATTTGCGACTGCTAAAAATACGTAATTTACAGATCGATGAATCGGCTTTGACTGGGGAGTCGGTACCTGTCAGCAAATCGACACAACCTTTGCCCGAGGATACTCCTCTCGCCGAGAGAACGAACATGGCATATGCAGGTAGTTTTGTTACTTTTGGGCAAGGCAAGGGGATCGTAATCGCCACCGCAAATCAGACCGAAGTGGGGCAAATTTCTCAATCTATGGAGCAAAGGGTGAGCCTGACTACTCCCCTCACCCGCAAGTTTGCTAAATTCAGTCGAACTTTACTCTATGTAGTTTTGACTCTAGCAGCTTTTACCTTTGCGGTTGGCTTAGGGCAAGGTGAGTCCTGGTTTTACATGTTTGAAGCCACAGTAGCACTGGCTGTTAGTGCGATTCCCGAAGGATTACCTGCTGTCGTCACGATTACCTTGGCAATTGGAGTTAATCGAATGGCACGTCGCCATGCCATCATTCGTAAACTACCTGCGGTTGAAGCTTTAGGTAGTGCCACCGTTATTTGTTCCGATAAAACTGGCACACTGACGGAAAATCAAATGACGGTACAGAGTATTTATGTTGCAGGTGAATACTATAGTGTTAGCGGTAGTGGTTATAGCCCTCATGGTGAAATTAGTCTCAAAACCGATGACAATTCTACTAGCTCCTCTGACGATGGATTAACTCCAGGTCTCGAAACATGTTTAATTGCAGGGATACTCTGTAATGATTCTCAGTTGAAACTTACAGGGGAAGATTGGTCGGTTATAGGAGATCCGACTGAAGGGGCATTAATTACTGCGGCGGCTAAAGCTAGCCTGAGTCAAGCTGGTTTAACAGCTCAACATCCCCGTTTAGATGAGATTCCGTTTGAATCTGAATATCAATATATGGCAACCCTCCACGATGGAGCTGATCCTGTAATTTATGTCAAAGGATCGGTGGAGTCAGTGCTTGCTCGTTGTTCGCAGATGATAGATCGCAATGGGGAGTTGATTGAATTTGCTCGCTCAGAGATTGAGCAAGCATTAGCAGTTATGGCGCGAAAAGGTCTACGAGTACTAGCCTTTGCCCAAAAGAGTTTGAGTTTTCATCAGCATGCAATCGAGCATGATGACATCAAAACAGGTTTAGTGTTTTTAGGTTTGCAGGGCATGATCGATCCTCCGCGACCAGAAGCGATCGCCGCAATCCATTATTGTCAGACTGCGGGAATTCAAATCAAAATGATCACTGGCGATCATATTACTACGGCAAAGGCGATCGCCCACAGTATGGATATTAAAAAGATGGGTTGGGTCTTAGCTTTTGAAGGCAAGCAGCTAGAGCAAATGGGGGATCAAGAACTAGCTCAGGCAGTTGAGGATGGTTCGGTCTTTGCCAGAGTTGCCCCAACCCAGAAACTCCGCCTGGTGGAAGCACTTCAGTCTCAAGGAGAAATTGTAGTCATGACGGGGGATGGGGTCAATGACGCTCCTGCCCTCAAACAAGCCGATATTGGCATTGCGATGGGCAAAAACGGTACAGAGGTGGCTCGTGAATCTGCTGATATGCTGCTGACTGATGATAACTTTGCTTCGATTGGAGCGGCGGTAGAAGAGGGACGCACAGTCTATCAAAATCTCCGTAAGGCGATCGCTTTTCTCTTGCCTGTCAACGGTGGGGAATCGATGACGATTCTAATTAGTGCCTTTCTGGCAAGGGATTTACCCATTCTCTCGCTTCAGGTACTCTGGCTGAATTTGATTAACTCAATCACGATGACGGTTCCTCTGGCATTTGAGCCTAAATCCCAGGGCATAACTCAGCAGGCTCCTCGTAACCCTGATGAACCATTGCTTACTCGCAAACTGATTAAGCGAATTTTAGCAGTCTCATTATTTAACTGGATTTTGATTTTTGGCATGTTTGAATGGGCAAAACTCAACACAGGGGATATTGCAGTCGCCCGCACTATGGCAATCCAATCTCTGGTGGCAGCGAGGATCATCTATTTGCTAAGTATTAGTCAACTAGGCACCAGCTTGGTTAATTATCTTTGTCGTCGCACAACGGCGATCGCCAAAGCTCCGATCTTAATTGCTGGAATCTTAACTGCTGCTATGTTACAAATACTCTTCAGTCAGTGGGGGATCATGAACACTCTATTTGAAACTGCTCCGCTAACTTTAAATCAGTGGCTGATCTGTTTATTACCAATGTTACCAATGATACCTATGGCAATCTTGGCAAACTTACTCGATCCTACGAAAAAAGTATCTAGCTAAGTAATTGAATCTTAGATGTACTAAAAATTTATTAATTTGGTTTGGTTGATTGTTTTCGCTTTAACCTTAACTAAAATCTTGAATCGGACTCGATAAAAACTAAATTTTAATTCGTATTAGACCTACAGTATATTTTAGTTGGACAATACTCCTAAATTGTAAAGCATGATTAAAACAATGATAAAAGGAGAAAAACAACGAATTACTAAGAAATAAAATGTATACAGCTAAGATTGTAAACCAAGGCGGGAATTATCCCTAAATTGACTCAATCTCTGCTGATAATATAGAGGTTATGGATTGAGATGACTGGGGTTGGTAATGGTTGATTGGATTGCTCAAGATTGAAGGTTAATTAAAAAATATCAGCAGGATCGGCAGCTCTTAGTTTTCGCATCGCGATCGCTCCCGAAGTACCGCACGTCAGAATTGTGAGGCATAGCACCATCATGGCGCGGCTGGATTGCATGGCAATTTCTAATAAGGTGGCAGCGTAGCTAACTTGATAAAGTCCGATCGCAACCAAAAAACCAGGAACAAAGCCCAATACCGCTAGGATTAGGGCTTCCTGCATCAACATCATTAGTAAATAGCGATCGCTGTATCACATTGCCTTGAGAGTGGCGTATTCAGGCAAGTGTTCGGCGACATTGGAGTAGAGAATCTGATACACAATAATGATGCCTACCAAAAAGCCGACAAAGACTCCCAGATTAAAAATGAAACCCATTCCTTGGTTTGCCCAGTAATCGATTTCCAATTGCACAAATTCTGGTACGGTCAAAACTTTAACATCATTAGGTAAACTCTCTCTTAATTGTGCTTGAACCGTTGCTAAATCTGCGTCTGGGCTAAGTTGAATTAGTCCGATATCTACCTGAGTGGGATTGCGATCGCTTTTGGACGAAAGAAAAAGCCTCACATTATTAGTTTGTTACAATATCCTCGATGCTATCAGCCAATCCACTACGCATAACAGGCTGAAGACTGAATTTAAGGTTATGACAAGAATGACGCTGAATATCAACCGTCAAGAGGTTACAGAATACCTAGCAGACTATGGTGTTCCTGAGCATTTGATCGACCTAATCTGTGAAGATGAAGTGGGAGACAAACAAGTAAGAGGATGGCATCAAGCAGAATTTCAGTACCGCCACTCCATCGCTTTATTTTTGCTTTTTCTTAAAGCCAAAACCAGGCTTTTCTTCGTGCAGAAGCATATCCATGAATTTTTCAAATCTCCTCTGCCTCGTTTCAGGCTTTTTTGCAGTCATCAATCCATAGGAAATTGCGTATTGACTAGATTTATTCAGCGTTTCAAAAAACTTTTTCGCCTTTGGATTGCTATTTAAGGCTGCCAGAAAATCTTCTGGCACTTCCGTTTCACTTGGCGGGGGATAGGCGTTTTCCCATCTTCCATCCGCTTTTGCAGCACGGACATGCACAAGCCCTGGCTCTTTCATCCGACCATCTTTGATCAGGCGTTCAGCGTGTTCTGTATTCCTCTTAGACCAACTACTGCGAGCTTTTCTGGGTGTAATTCGTTGAAGATAGGCTTGATCGTCAAGTGATTTCTTAACGCCGTCAATCCAGCCCCAGCACAGCGTCTCAATCACAACCTGATTCCAATCTACACTTGGAATCCCCGTCCCTTTTTTGAATATCTTTATCCAAAGTTCACTCTCGTTGGCTTGGTTAGCTTGTAGCCAACGACTAAGCTCTTTTGCTGAAGTAAAAGTAATTATTTTTTCTGAATCGGGTTTAAGCATCAAATCGGTTTTTAGACAGCGTTGTACTCCCCAACACGTTAGGTGCTTTGAGATTATTTATCAATAAACTGTTTCAATTATTGTTTTCTACTTTGCTCATAGGCGTTGCGTTACCAGTTCCTATCTAGAAGCTGCGATTAAAGATATTATCAATGCCTATAACCGCCTCAGTCTTCCCAAATGCTGGGGTAGTGGGAAAAAACTTTGGCAAAGATGGCGTAATTATAGACAAAGACCCCATAGAACAAGAAAAGCGATTGAAGTATTTAGATTTGGTGGCTAGTGCGGTAATTCTCCAGAATACTGTAGATATGACTGGAGTAATTCATTCTTTGAATGAGTCGGGATTTAAGATTAATCGACGAATGCTGGCAACCATGAGTCCTTACATCAACCGCAACCTTAAGCGGTACGGGGATTAAGTGGTGGTGTACATTAAATAATTAACTGTCGCTACTTAACAAATTACTGTCGCTTGAATAAATAACCTCAAAAGCCCTTTGCGTAAGCATTTTATTCTCATTTGAGCTTTTTTAAAATTTATTCTTTCCAAGGCTTATCTTCACACTTTATTCGTCGTGCATGGAAGTGTTTCAACATTTATCTGTCGTTTGTTTTTCAAAAGAAGTTTTTTCATCCTTGTAAAGTTTAATAAATTAAATGTCGCAAGTATGAGTGGATTTCGGTACAATCTAATCAAGGTAGTAATTTTGAATTAATTGAATTAGAAATCAATTAATCTCAGTACTGGTCATGTTAACCGAAAACTCCGAAGGCTTAAACTCTAATAACAAAAATAGATTGCCATCTGATGAACTGATAACCGATGATGTCAGGTTGAAGATGGAGATAGTTCAAAGTCTAACCGAACCATGCGATCGCGCTACCTATAGCAAAAGAAAAAAAGCGGCAGCCAAAAAATTAGGAGTATCAATTCGCTCTGTAGAGAGACTGCTCAAGAAATATCGAGAGCAAGGGTTAATCGCATTGACTAAAACTCGTTCAGATAAAGGGAAACTTCGTATTGGAGAAGATTGGGAAAGCTTTATTATCGAAACCTATAAGAAAGGTAATAGAAATGGCAAAAGGATTACTCGCAATCAAGTATTTCTCAAAGTTAAAGGACGAGCTTTACAACAAGGCTTACAGAAAAAAGAGTATCCTTCTCATCAGACTGTTTATCGTATTCTAGACCGCTTTATAAAAGAAAAACAGAGAAAACTAAAAGCCCGTAGTGCTGGATATGTCGGTTCGAGATTAACCCATATGACTCGTGATGGTAGAGAAATTGAGGTTGAAGGAAGTAACGATGTCTGGCAATGTGATCACACTAAATTAGATGTCATGATTGTTGATGAATTTGGTCTTTTAGGTCGTCCAAATCTCACAGTAATCAGAGATTCATATTCCCGCTGTATCATGGGATTTTTTGTTGGATTCGAGGCTCCTAGCTCTAATGTTGATGCTTTGGCATTACGCCATGCAATATTGCCCAAACATTATGGCTCAGAATACAGGCTAAAAAACGAATGGACGAGTTATGGTATTCCCAATTACTTCTATACAGATGGAGGCAAAGATTTTACTTCCATCCATATAACCGAACAAGTAGCTGTAGAGTTGGGATTTAGCTGCGCTTTGAGAAGAAAACCTTCTGACGGCGGAAATATTGAAACGGTTTTCAAAATTATTAATGATGCTGTTCTGAGAGAGATACCTGGATATACAGCAGGCAATGTAGGTGATAGACCTAAAAATGTAGAGAAAAATGCGATTTTTACTCTTGAAAATGTGGAGACCACTCTTGTTAAATTTATCGTAGACGAACATAATCAAAAAACTGACGCTCGCAGCAAAAACCAAACTCGAATGCAGCGTTGGGAAGCGGGACTGCCGTTCGATCCTTATCTTTTCGACGAACGAGAATTAGATATTGCTTTAATGAAGCAGGAAAGACGTAAGGTTCAGAAATACGGAACGATTAATTTTGAGAGCCTGGTTTATAAATCGGAACATTTAAAAGGTATGGCTGGAGAAATTGTCTCCATCCGATACGATCCTCAAGACATTACGACAATATTAGTTTACGAACGGTTGTCCGACTCTACTGAGCAATTCTTGGATTATGCACATGCTCAGGGCTTGGAAGATAGAAAATTATCTTTGAGAGAACACCGAGCAATGAAAAAGAAAATTCGTGAAGAAGGAGAAGAAATTAATAATCAAACCATTTTGGCAATGATGGATCGAGAAGAATTTATTGAAGAAACAGTTGCTAAAAACCGCCAACAACGTCGCCAAGTTGCCCATGAGACTGTTAACCCAGTTAAATCTATAGTTGAAAAGTTGGACATAGCCGAGCCAAAATTAACAGATTTGGAAATAGATGATGAAGAACTAGAACTACCACCACCAATGAAAGTTCAGTATATGGACGATCTATTTGAAGAAGATTAAACGAAATGAAATCATGACTAACACTCAAACTATTGCTAATCAATTTGGTGATTTTAAACTGCCTTCTGCCGAGATAAGCGCAGAAATAGAACGCTTAAGTCGTCAACCCTATCTTGAGCTAGACCGACTAAAAAAATGTCATACATGGATACATGGACTCATATTAGAAAAGAGTACCGCGCTTTTAGTAGGTGAATCTCGTTCGGGTAAAACAGTAACTTGCAAGTCTTTTGCTAAAAGTTACAACAAATTTCGGTCTGGTAAAGGCAAAAGAATAAAGCCCGTCGTATATATTCAAATTCCTGTAAGCTGTAGATCTAGAACTTTTTTTATCAAAATACTAAAATCCTTAAACAAACCAACAAATGGAGACATTGACGATCTAAGAGAAAGAACTTTAGATTCTTTGGCAATTCATCAAACAGAAATGTTAATTGTAGATGAGGCTAATCATCTAGAACAAAAAACTTTTTCCGATCTCAGGCACGTTTATGATGAAGAAGAGCTAAATATAGCAGTATTGTTGGTAGGTACAACAAACCGTTTGCAGACAGTTGTTAAGAACAACGAGCAAGTCGTCGGTCGTTTTTTGGAAGAATACGAAATAGATCGTCTTGATGATAAGGAATTTAAGAAAATGGTTGGACTTTGGGAAAGAGACGTTTTGCAGCTACCTGAACCCTCTAATCTTACTAAAAGGAAAACGTTTTCTAATTTAAAAATAGCTACAAAGAAATTAGTTGGTAGATTAGACATGATTTTGCGTAAAGCTGCTATTCGGTCTCTACTTCAAGGTCATCAAAATGTAGATCCTGAAATCTTAAAACAAGTGATTTCGTCAACTAAATGGTCTTATGAAAGAAAGAGAAAATAAACAGTATTGGCTAACTAAAGTTGAACCACTTGATGGAGAAAGTATTAGTCATTTTTTGGGTCGTTTTCGTCGAGCTAAAGGTAATAGATTTTCTGCTGCTGGTGGTTTGGGAGAAGTTGTAGGTTTGGGTGCGGTTTTGGCAAGATGGGAAAAGTTTTATTTCAATCCTTTTCCTACCCAGCAAGAGTTAGAAGCTTTAGCCAAGATAGTCATGGTGGATGTCGATCGCCTGAGACTAATGTTTCCACCAGAAGGAACGACCATGAAATGTAAGCCTACTTTGTTATGTGCTGCTTGTTATCAAGAAGAACCCCACCATCGAATTGAATGGCAGTTTAAAGATAAAAAGGGATGTGATCGCCATAACGTTCGTTTTTTAGCTAAATGTATCAACTGCGGTACTGCTTTTCTAATTCCATCACAATGGGAAATAGGTGAATGCCAGTATTGTGGTTTGCAGTTCGAGAAAATGGCGAAACATCAGAGAAGATCGTAAGTACAAATATTAAACAACTAAAATCAAGCTGAATTGCAAAATTCAGAATAATTATTCAGTAGCAGTAATTATTTTGAGAGGTTCAACTATCAAGCAAACGAGGCATTTGATCGGTTTAATTAGAGATTGTGGAGTTCAAATGAATATTATTTGGATTGTGTTTAGTAATCTCATCTTTTAGGTGATATTTAATACTTTGATTGTATAAACCACAATAATAAACACAATTTTAAAAATAGGAAAATAAAAATGTATGAAGCGATCGCAGTTTCAAAGATCGCCAATTTTGTATTGCATAAACTAGTACAAAGTCTATTAAAATGGTCGGATACTGTTGGCGAAGTGCGATCAAGATCACAACCACTATTTTTACTGCCTTAAAATCAAGAATCCGCCAAAGCTGCAAAGCGTGAAATACGAGTTTTTGCTCTCGGTACATTTTCCAACCAATTGAAGAGGCGATCAATATTCATAGCAGCAGCGATCGCTAGGTTCTGTAAGCGAGTCTTGGCCAATCCTCTGTATCGGCTTCTTCGTAACCCGAAACCTCTCACCCCCTGGGAGATACTGCCTTCAATTCCTGCTCGACGTTTGTATCTTTCCTGTCCTTCCACACTAGCATGGGCTTCTCTGGCTCGTTTGAGAGCTTCATGCTCAACCTGTGGCAAGAATCCTAAGCTTCGTCCTTGAACCTTGGCTTTTGTGCATTTCGAACGTAGAGGGCACGTCTGACAATCTCTACTTTTAAATCTGACTCTAATGTATGGATTACCTTGAGAGTCAACATATTCCTTCCATAAAGCTGATGATTTACCATTGGGACAAATAACCTGCTTCATCGACCAATTTATCTGAAACTGTGTTGAGTCAAAAGCCCCTTCTGTTCTTTTTTGCCAGCTAAAATTTTGTCTTGTTGGTCCGACTAATTCGATTCCCTGCCGTTGGCTTTTGACTAGCAAGTGAGCGTCAACATATGCTGAATCGACGAAATGTTCTCTTGGAGCAAGCTGTTTTTCAATTAGTGCTTGATGGATTCTGTTTGTACATTGTGCTTCATGAACAGTGACATCTGTAGTCATAACATGAGTAATTAGATGAGGATTTTTATCTTCACAAGTTTCACAAAGATGAACTATGTAGCCAGTCCAGGATATGCCACTACGATAACGATAGCGAGCGTCTACATCATATGGAGATTCAATTGCTTGAGGGCTACGAGCCAATTCTTTTTTTGATTTCCAATGGACTTCTTCGCCATCAACAGATTCATTTGAATTTCGTTCATAATGACGTTTCCAAGCGATTTTCAAGGCTTTGATACTGGCTAATTGTTGCCACTGAATTGGTCTATTTGTTTGAGTCAAACAATCGAGGAGATAATATCCATCTTCTCCTACTTGTTGAGCATAAGTATCTCGTTGAGTTGAGGCTTCTGGCAATCGATAATCTTCAATCCTCTGTCCATATCTCTTGTACCATTCCTTTGGTGCAATTGATTTGAGCCATTCTGGATCAAGAGTTGCTAATTCATTGAGAGCTGCTCGTAAAGTCTCGCTCACCAATTCCAAACGATTTAATTGACGGATTGATGAAATAACTCTGGTTGAGTCGGTTCTTTGTTTGCCCCGTGCTTTGATTAAGCCTAAAGTTTGACAATGTTCAAGTAATCTTTCTAATAATAAATGTTCAGCTTGACCACTTAGGAGACGACCGCGAAATTCGCTCAACACACTATGGTCAAAACCTGCATCAGTCAATTCCAGTCCCAGTAAGTATTTCCAATCAATGCGCGAGCGTACTGATTCTGCTGCTCCTCTGTCAGAGAGATTTTCTCGAAACTGCATCAAAGTAATTAGAGCTAATCTCCAAGGAGGTATGGCAGGTTGTCCTGTATGAGAAAAGAGATGGGCAAAATCGGCATCGCCAAAAATCACTCCCAGCAGATCACGAAAAGTTAGATAAGGATTACCTTTTGGAAAAGCTGCCTTAGCCACACGGACTGTTTCAGAAGGAACTGGTGCGATTGGTTCTGGGCTCACAGACATGATACTTCGCTCCTGATTTTCTTAGAACTTAATTTCAGGATAACGATTTGTGATCTCGATCGCACTTCGCCAACAGTATCTAGTCGTTTTACTGAACTGCAATCTAGATTCGGCAAAAGTAAATAATTGTAACCAGAAATAATTCATGCAACAAAGCCTATTGTCATTACAGTATTGAGCGGTTCCAATTCATAGTAACTTCTATGAATTGCCGCCAATTGCTTGCTCAATCAGCCCTAGTCCTCGCTCAAGAACAATTTCACGCCATCGATTACTAGTAGGACAAAAGCACTCTAGTAGTTCTTCTTTCGCCCTTTTGTATTTTGTTTCACTTGAACTACAGAAAAAGTGAGCACGGTTTTCGGCACGTAAAGCTCGAAACACACAAATGATGGAATAAGTTCCAAACTCCGCTCCCATAAAACGATAGTTGCGTTCTCTCAACCTTCGCACAATCCAATCCCCCATTATCCCTGAAGCATCGTAGGCTGTACCTTCTGCATTAGCTAGTGGTTCAACATATTCCGCGCCGAATGTGTCGCGATACCATTCGATTTCTGACGAATTATTCGACTCAACAAGCAGTAGCTTGTATTTACCGTATTGACCAAGTCCACTGTGAAAATCGATATGAATAATGTCGCGTACTCCAACAATCCATCTCTCTATGCCGTTTTGAATGATGAAGGTAGACTGCTCCAGACCATGACCTCCAAAAAACAATCCTCTGGGAAACTCGTACTGTCCGCCTGCGATGGAGTTTTTAAGGGCAGGTAATCCCATGCGCCAGAGCTTCCAGAGAGTTTTCAGCAGAAACGGCTCAAAGCTTGATGGTGGTGATGATGGGTTGAGAAATTCATTTAAGGTTTCATAACCATCTGGGGCACCATGATAGTCTTCGTTGGACATCAGAAAATTTCTATTCAAGTCAACGTTGTGCTCGTTGGTTCGGCGCAATGCATCAAAACCATAGGGATTGACCCCATGAATGAGAACAATGTTGCCATTTTCAGGAGTAAACACCGATGCAGCAACTTGTTCCAACCACGCGCACTGAATCGCAGAGCCGAAGAAGCCTTCAATGCCATGAGTTCCTGAAGACAAAACAAGCGACCAACTGGGGTCAGGACAACCAATAATCGCTACATCAATTGTAAGTGAATTATGCTCTCGACCCTCAATGTTGATAGGATACTGCTCAAGCCGAGCGTTAGCAGCCAATGACAGGTCTCGAAAGCGGCGACGTGCCGCAGCATAATTTTGGGAATAGAGCTTTGATATATCCATTTTGCTGAATAATATTGCGTTTACCTCATCAGCTAACTCCTCTGCCATTATTGAAATCAAACTCTTGATATTTGATAAACTGCTAAGGCTTGAATTTACGGTGCGTTAGGGAATTCGGCAATGTTGACTTGTTAGCCATAACCAGCTCTGCAGATCCGATCGCAATTTTTCAGTTTTTATTCAAAATCAAGACGAGCAGCTATAGTGCGACACGCCACCAACGTCAGAAAATGCGCTAGGTCTTAGACGATAGTATTTATCTTCTACTTCTTGTGACTGCTCATCGTATGGATAGCTCAGTACTTCTTGCAACTCTCTAATTAAAGTGTAGTCACCCTGCATGGCTTGTTGATAGGCAGGGACAATTAACCACTCCCGCCATGTGTATTTTGGGTTAGTCTGTTTCATCTTTGTTGATATCTCAGCCAAATTGCCGTCGTTAATGACGAGATCGCGCCAGCTTTCTAACCAAGATTGCCATTGTTCATCAAATTGCTGTGACGTTTTACCATAGAAGCTCTTTTTCAATGGTTCCACATCCTCTGGTATATGAGATAATTCGCGGAAGAAAATAGTGTAATCCACATCTGAGTGGGTCATTAGCTGCATTAATTTCTTAAATAATTCTGGGTTAAATTCAGTCAAGCCAAGTTTGGTCGCCCACATGTTTTGGATTTGTTTTTGCATGGCTTCTGAAAAGCCACTACCTACTTGATCGAACTGTTCTAAAGTTCCAGCATCTTCTGCCAGTAAAGGTCTCACAGCTTTCCAAAACATATAATAATTAGCTTCTGCTGCCCTTGGCTGATTAATGAATGCAAAGCGATCGCCGCCGCCAGTCCAAGGTTGAAACCAAGGGTCAAAAATTTCACCAAACCCAAAGGGTCCGTAGTCGAGGGTAAAGCCACCAGCGGCGCAGTTATCACTATTAAAATTACCCTGGCAATAACCAACCCGTAGCCAATTTGCTACCAGTGACGTAAGACGCTGGCGAAATAACTTGGCTAACTCAACCAATCGATCGGCAAAACCAAGGTTCTGATTAATCTCGTTTTTGTATTCTCGCTCAATTAAATGGGACACTATCATATGCAACTCTTCTAATGCTTTTGGATGAGCATTGCTGCGAGCGCGGCGGGCAAATAATTCTAGCTGACCAACGCGCAAAAAGGATGGTGCCACGCGCGTTGAAATGGCTACAGGATCGACCACCAAAATATCAGGCTCGGTGGAGTAGGAGTCTTGAGAATACCAAGGTCGGGTAACGGTCTCAGATTTAGAAACATACAGGGTCAAAGAGCGCGATGTGGGAACACCTAAAGCGTGCATATATTCTTGCGCTAGAAACTCACGCACGCTGGAACGTAGAACTGCGCGCCCATCGCCACCACGGCAATAAGGTGTTGGACCACCACCTTTCAATTGCATTTCCCAGCGTTTGCCATTGAGTATTCCTTCAAATATAGATATCGCCCGACCATCACCATAACCATTACCCGTACCGAATGGACAATTTTGGATGTATTCGGTGCCATAAATCGACAGTGCATAACCAGTCGCCCAGCCAACCTGACCCATAGGCTCATGGGCAGCAGAGAAATCCCCAGAAAAAACCTGGCGAAATTTTTCATCAAACGCCAGTTCATCGCTCAACCCAAGTTCCTTAAAGAAAGTGCTGCTATGGGCTACATATTCTGGTTCCGCAAGCGGTGTGGGTGTCACGGGTACAAAATGACCAGAAAATACCTGGCGGGCACGGTGATCGTCCCCATCGACCGTGGCATCAGGGTCGGCATTTAAGGTATCCATCAGAGAATAATCCGCCAAGCGCACAAACTCCTCGAATGTGCTTACGCAGGGCTCAGCAGATGGTTTAGATGGATATGACATTAGTTGCTAACTATTTATTATGCGGAAACTTTCTGGATATTCACCCTGTATGGAATAAATAAAAGAATTTTTCCATAGATACTCTTTACAGAATAATATCAAGAAAATTTCGGTATATTCGTCTTAATATTTTTTATTATACTAAATCCGATTCTGAAAACCTACTTTTGAACGAGAGTCTTGAATAGGATTAAAACCTTCTGCCCTCTGCCTTCTGCCTTCTGCCTTCACATAACCTTTAAATGAGGTGTGGCAACAGGATTTAGTATTACTCGCGTTACTATTGCAAAGTTTTCTACTACTGAGCTATTCTCTCATTCTATCTACAACTGTAGAGTAATGTTACCGCACAGGAACGACGACAAGCAGCCATACAGGATAAGGGTTTGATAGTAATGCGATCGCGCCATTTATATTTTTCCCACCCTTTTTCTAATTCTTGAATTAGGTGTTGTCCACCTGAGAGTCCGTGTTTTTTGTTTTCTTTCTCAGAAAATCGACAGAGGCTGCAAACGAGTAAAGTGTGTTCTGTCATGGTATTTTTTAACGAATGGGTGAATTAAATTTTTGTTTGATGTTGATGATTTGTTGGTAGGTGAAACTCCGATCGAGTAAGGCAAACCCTTTGATAAGATTCGAGGGGAGTTACAGGCAGTTTTTTTAGGTAAAAAAAGGAAACTGTGTTACCCGATTCCAAAAGCAAGATGACATCTTGTTCGGGATTATAGTTCTCTACCGCATCTAGAATATGTCCGTTCATGTGATGTCCTTGAAGAATTACCGTATCTGGCTTGGCTAGCCAAGCATTTAAGAAAGCAGCCAGACGAGGACGAGGTACAAAATGAGTTTTAAAAGTTTCCCCAAAGCTATCTACTAAAGGGAAATTAGTGCTACAAACAATTACACCCCGTCCTGTCTTTAAATAACCATTCCAGACGTTATAACCAATCACAAGTAAATTAGTTTCAATCAATGCTTGTTGCCAATCTGAGGAATTTACTTTCAACATTTTTAACTGTAGTTTCAAAACTTTTAGCTTATTCATCAATCCGCGAGCACGTCAGCACCGCGCTTCGCGTTGTTTAGATATGGAAGCGAACGAACTTAAAAATGTTTCTCCGAAGACTCTTTGACACCAAGACGACCTTCAATAATCTTGCGATCTAGTTCGCTCAACATAATATCGCGAAAAATTCTTTGTTCTTTGGTTAGCTTGCGCTTCATATTAAATAAGCTTTTCCAGAGATGAAGTAATGGCTGGTATGAAAACATGGTGAACAAAAAATTGTTGTGAAAATCCGCCTGAAAATTTAGCTGTCGTACAGCGCAGCCAACCGTTAATTCGTCGAGATTTTCGACACTATGCCACCACCAAGGAGCGTTGAACAGTACATCCCCAGGTTCGAGAATCACCTCCAGTCTTGGTAGATTAGAAGTTTTTTGTCCTAGAATTTCATCTTCGGGGTTGTAGTAGCAATCGGCATAAATGAATGGATTGGCAGGTATGGGACACAGAAATGTCGAATACTCAGGGGCAATCAACAGCCATTTTTTGCGTCCTACAATGTTGCAAAAAAAGTTCCCCGCAAATGCACAGTGCAAACTATTTCCCGTACCTTTACCCCCCAGAAACATATTGATTAAGTCAAAGCGATCTCCATTACTTAACTCAGTATCAATCAGACTAGCAAGCTTACCTAACTGAAGTTCCTCGATTAGAAAAGGATTGTCAGCAAAGATTTGAGTCACGTTGTTTAGATACGTATGTTCGCCTCTCGATATGCCGTCAAGGAGATCGCGCACTTTTATCAGTTCAACTTTATTCTCTTTAGTTTCTGATTTTTCTTGGCGAGCATTTTTAATTGCAGGATATACAGACTCTCCTAATTGCTTTTGAAAGTAAGACAATCCCCATTTGTTACAAGCGTCTGAATCACGCAAAAAGCCCTTAATTACAGCGGGACAAGTCAATCCATTAGTAATTTGATAAAACTTGCTTGGTGATATATCCGCAGCCGAAATTTTTGGTACTGGTAATGATTTTGTTTTTGCCGATGATATACATCGTTGCTGAATTTGCAAACAATTTTTTTTACGTAGAGCAAAGATTCGACGACGACTATCGAATCTGCGAAATAGCAATTCAAGAACTAGAAGACATTTTGCCCAAGCATTAGATAGAGGCGCATTACTGACTGCTGATTTTTGTCGATATATAATTTTGGGTAAATAGCTAGATAGCAGATTGCCAAAAACAAAACCCAGGAATGACTGCATATAATTTGATTCGATTTGTAGTTAAAAGAAGAAAAAAGCGATCGCTTAACTTATAAATTTTCCTTGGAAGAAAAGCGATCGAGCTGAAACTCTGACTGACGTTGCTCTACCTGTCGGTAACATTCAGTCGGGGAAACTGCCATATTTTGGAGTAAATTGATTTCAATACGTCCATTTTCATTAATTAACAGCAACAATTCAGTTTCTGGATTGTAATTTTGGACTCTATCTATGAGAATTGCGACCTCTCTACTTTCTAAGTTAAGAAGCTGCAAATATCCTGCCA
Source organism: Cyanobacteria bacterium P01_G01_bin.67 (assembly GCA_039179675.1). Lineage (GTDB taxonomy): Bacteria > Cyanobacteriota > Cyanobacteriia > Cyanobacteriales > Xenococcaceae > Waterburya. The sequence goes on along the minus strand of JBCDEP010000003.1, from coordinate 4,912 downwards.
TCTGTGATCCAGCTAGAAAATAGGCTTTATATTCCACTAAATCCAGACTCCAATTAATAGACAAGATATCTTCAACAGCGAGATTACATACCACCATTCCTCGTCCTTGGCTGAGAAACCCTTGCCATGCTGTATGTCCCAGAGGCAAGAGATTTTCTCGTATAAATAGAGGTTGCCAGTTAGAGGAACTTTGCCAAACACTATTTTTGTGTAGCATTAATGCCCTCTCGCAATTTTTTAGTAGCTTCCACCATGTTTTTCAAAGAGGGAACTACTTCTGACCAACGTCTGGTTTTAAGTCCGCAATCGGGATTTACCCAGATTTGCTGTACAGGAAGGTTAGCAATACCAGCTTGTAGCTGACTGACTAATTGTTCTGTTGTCGGTACGACAGGAGAGTGAATATCATAAACTCCATTACCAACTTGATGCTTATAGCCAGCATCGGTAATTTCTAATAGAGTTTGGTTATTGCTACGGCTGTTCTCAATTGACAGCACATCCGCATCTAGTCGTTCGATATCTTGAATAATGTCGCCAAATTCCGAATAGCACATATGAGTATGTATCTGGGTTTCGGGAAGTGCGATCGCAGCTGATAAACGGAAGGAATCAACTGCCCAAGATAGATAGTTACTCCAGCGTTCGGGTTTTAAAGGCAAGCCTTCTCTTAGTGCAGGTTCATCTATTTGAATCATGGTTGCACCAGCAGCTTCTAGGTCTGCTACTTCTTCTCGTAGGGCTAGGGCGATCTGGAATGCCTGTTCCTTTCTGGAAATATCTGTCCGCGTATACGACCAATTAATCATAGTTACTGGACCTGTTAGCATTCCTTTCACTGGTTTATCGGTTAAAGACTGTGCCACCTTATATTCCCTAACTGTCATGGGTGCAGTGCGAATCACATCCCCATAAATAATTGGTGGACGAACATAACGGCTACCGTAGCTTTGTACCCAGCCATGTTGGGTAAAGGCAAAACCATTTAATTGCTGACCGAAGTATTCCACCATATCAGTGCGTTCAAATTCCCCATGTACTAAGACATCTAAGCCTATTTCTTCTTGAGTTTTAATACATTTAGCAATTTCAGCATCGATCGCCTGTTGATATTCGGACTCGGTTAAATTACCTTTTTTATATTGCAGGCGCAGTTTACGCACTTCTTGTGTTTGAGGAAAAGAACCAATAGTTGTTGTAGGTAAGGGAGGGAGGGGAATTTGTTTATCGATGCGTGAGGAGTAGGAAAGGGAACGTTGAAAGTCTTGAGGAGTTAGGTTATCTACCTTGGCTTTTACTGACTCATTAACGGGATTAAACTGATAGAAAGCCTCCCAGTTAGCATCAATCAAATCTTCGGTTAACTCCTGTTCCATCTGAGTATTATCCCCCGATAGAGTTCGGGCTAAAAATCTGACTTCCTGTAACTTCTGTTCGGCAAAACTCAATACATTACGTAACGGTTCGGGGAGTTGTTTTTCTCTGGTGGCATCATAGGGAACAAACTGCAAAGATGCCGATGGTTGTAGAGAAAGATTCGAGGTTACGGTTTGAATTTCTGATAACAAGGGGAAAACTTTATCGGTGCGAATTTGCCAGATGTTTCTACCATCAACAATACCGACTCCCAATCGTTTATCTTGAGGAAAACCATGTTGTTTGATTAAGTCTAAGTTACTACCTCGCGTAAAATCCAAACTAATCGCAGCAACGGGTAATTCTATAACCCAAGGATAGGTTTCTCCCAAGTCATCAAAATAAGTAACCAGGTTAATGTCTAGTCCTACTGTCGCTAGTTCGCTGTAAACAGTCTGGAAATGTTCTTTTAAACTAGGCGCATCGCCTAAAACTAAAGCGGGTTCGTGTATTTGAATTTCGTCAATTCCTAATGTTTTTAGTTCGGTAAATAAACTACGGTAAAGAGGTAAAAGTAAGCCGAGAAATTCCCCTAATTCTACTCCTGATAAGCGACTCAAACGTAACAGAGTAACGGGACTAAGAATAATTGGTATTGCTTTATTCCCTAATATTGCTTGTCCTCTTTTTACCGTTTCAATAAAATCTGTAAAATCCGCTTTGGGGATAATACCAGAATCTATTTCGGGAACTAGATAATGATAGTTAGTATCGAACCATTTAGTCATTTCCAAGGCAGGAGTTTCCTCTTTACCTCGTGCCATCGCAAAGTAACGTTCTAATCCCGTAAAAGCTTGAAACCTCTGAGGAATCAATCCCAAACGTACCGCCCAATCTAATACTTGGTCGTAAAGGGTAGCATCACCAATCCCAATGCGATCGATTCCTGCTGCTAATTGAGTTTTCCAGCTTGCTGTTTCTACTTCTCTTACAGCTTGGAGTAAGGATTCTGCTGTTATTTTATTACGCCAAAAAGACTCTAATGCTTTTTTGACTTCACGCCCTTTACCGATACGAGGATAACCTATTGTTGCTGTGGAAATATTCATAGTATTTTCTAAAACATGACAAAATGGTTCGACAGATTTCGGATGGCAGTTGCACCCTGTAACTTGAAATTTAAAATGAGACATCTTTTTCTAGACTTGGGTTATGGTTAAACACAGGGATGCGACCGAGAAAACCAGTCATCAGCCTCAAAGCAAAAATCTTAAATGGTGGTAGATTCCGCAGTAGCCATAGTCCCAGACGACGGATAATTATTGCTGGTAGCCAATTATTCGAGAAGATGCGATCGAGGAAATCTGTAAACCCCAGTACGGTCAGGTTTTCGATTTTACGCCAGCGTTCATAACGTTTGAGAACTTTAACCTCGCCAATATCTTCTCCTTGCTGATGGGCTTCTGATAGAACTTGTGCCAATGCAGCAGCATCTCTAATTCCGAGATTAAGTCCTTGTCCCCCCACAGGATGACAACGGTGTGCAGCGTCTCCAATTAATGCTAGTCGAGACTTTACATAACGCCGACACTGAAATAATTGCACGGGGAAAATAGCGCGATCGCTCTTTAGCTAAAGCTTGCCTAAGAAGCCCCCAGTATAGTATTCCAGTTGAGTTAAAAAATCTGCTTCCTCTAGCTTCCCAATTGCATAAGCCTCCGCATAGGGAGCAGTCCAAACAATACCACAGCGATTTCAAGGTAAGGGTAACACTCCTGAAATATCTATTGTTCCAGGACTACAGCAAAACAATACTCTCGACAACTTAATAACGAGAAAATAATCGGTTTAATCGCCAAGATTAAGAGCAAGATAGCTGAAGTGACGGAAAACCATCGCATCTAACAACTACACCTTTGATAATCGTTGCGTAGTTAAAAAGGTCGTAGTAAAAGAATTAATAATTTGTGCAATTAAAAAGTATTTAAACATCTGTACCTCGCAGATTGGTTTGTTTTGTAGTGTTGTCATCGGCGGGCATTCTGACTTAGAGAAGTTGAACCTTCCCATCACAGTTGCGGGACAGCGACGGATTTACACCGAACTTTCCCCATTACTTCTAATGGCTGTTCTCCATTAGAACCGAGTTACTTGAAAATGATTATACCTCTAATAATTACAATAATCCAAGAAAAAAGATTTATAGTTAACGAAACTCTTTCAATACATGAGTTAGAAGAGGATGTGGGAGTAGAATTTAAGCATCGTTGTCATTCACCAGTAACTACTTGCAGGCTGAACCGATGGTTGGATATCTTATTTATTGGAAGTCCCTGACACGACCCTAAGAATCCTCAAACGGTTGACATTCACTATCGCTAAGACTTTTGACGATGATGCAAGTATTATACTCAATCATACCAGTGTAACTTCCTTCTGGAGTTCCTTTTGCACCGATACCATCAGCAATTAAGGGGTTTGGTGTGACTTCAACCCCTGCTTCTTTAGCTACTACTTCTAATACTTTGTCATTAGCTGTTAACTCGGCAAAAACAGTGGTAACACCTTTAGATTTGATTTCCTCAGAGAGTTCCTTAACCTTAGTTGCGCTGGGTTGTTCTTCTGTATTGACTCCCAATAATGTTCCTTCTACTGTTAAACCGTAGGCTCTGGCATAATAGCTCATCGCATCATGGGTTGTAACCAACTTACGCTTGTCTTCTGGAATTAAAGCAATTTGTTGTTCGATCCAACCATCGAGTCGGTCTAATCTAGCGTTATATGATTCCACATTAGCTTTGTAAGTATCAGCATTATCTGGGTCAATCTGAGCTAGAGTATCGCCGATTAACTTCACCATCTCTTTGCCATTATCAAGATCGTGCCAAACATGAGGATCTGGTTCTGTTTCTCCTTCTTCCTCAACTTGAATAACATTTGCAGTTGCTTGTTCGTGGAGAGCAACTTTTGGTGCGGTCGTTTCGGTCGCTTCTGACATCTCGACAATGGAAGGTTCAAAATTCAACCCTGCATAAAAGACTGCATCTGCATCCTCAATTGCTTTACGGTCTGATGGTTTAGCTTCGTAGGTGTGGGGGTCTTGGTCGTAGTCTATCAAACAATTGCTGTCAATTGTGTCAGCACCAATTTTTTCTACCATGTCACAGATGACGCTGTAGGAAGCGACAACTTGTGGTTTTCCATCGTCACCTGCTGCGGCTTGAGCGGTAGTTTCTTCTGCACCTGTTGTTTGGTTGGCGTTTTCGCTTTGAGTAGAGTTACACCCGGTCAAAATTACGACCGCACTCAAAGCCGCTGCACTCATAAGTTTGCGAGAACTAGTTTGTAAGAATTTTATCACTTTATTTACTTGGGAAATATACTGTGAATATCACTTATGATATAGAATTCTTTTGCGTTTATTTGAGCATCATCTCCAACAAACCGACACCTCCAATGATCCGTGCAATAGGTTTCTTTCAGCTGGGATCAATGACATTGAGAACATGGGTATGACCTTAACCAATAACCTTCGCTCTTGAAATTACCTTCCTGT
>JBCDEP010000146.1:0-16559 GCA_039179675.1 Cyanobacteria bacterium P01_G01_bin.67 | reverse complement strand
TAATTTTGTAGTTAATTTACTAGCAGGCTTGATTGCTTATTGCCATCGTCCACAAAAGCCATCTATAGCTATAGATGACAATGTTCTATCTGCTTCTGCTTAACCCGAACTGACGTTAATTAATTGATTTTTCCTTGTCTTGCGTAACGTCAGCTCTTAAAAGAAAATTAATTAGGCAAATTGATCTGCTTAGTTTAATATCTTGAGGCAAAAGATCAAAATTCAAGCAGTAAAATTGCTCAAGTTAAATTATAAGATGAGAAAATTTTGGCATCAACATCAATCTTGGGCACGAGTAATTATGCTCTTACTGATCCTGGTGAGCGTTATCATCAATGCCGTTGATGAAATCGAACCTCGTACTGTAGAACATGATGCCAGACATAATCTGGCTATGGCATACAATAATTTTAAGTATGGAGTCATTTCCGATCTCAGAACCGATCATCCTGATCTTACCCCTACCTACCGCCGCGAACCCCTATACGCTTTTATGCTAAGCGGAGTGTTACAAGCGATCGCCGAGCCTCAAACAACTACCCACGACTGCTTAACCAAACCTGAGCCAGCCTGTATCCCACTTCAATTACAGTTGCAATGGTTTAATTTGTTCTTACTGTTGTTGCTCACCCTCACCACGTTTTTAGCAGGACGTATAATTCTGGGGGATAATTATGCCCCCTATCTTGCTAGTTTACTGGTCGGCATTTCTCCTGGTTTAACTGGGGCGATCAATAATTTTTATACCGAATTAATCGCTGCTCTGCCATTATTAATTTTGGCGACTTTTCTCTATCTTGCTGTATCTCGCCAACGATGGCAACCATATGCGATCGCTGCTGGTTGTGCTTTTGCGGCTTTAATGCTGACCAAAGCAGTGTTTTTGTACTTTGGAGTAATCCTAAGCTGCGCTTTTGTAATCTATGGGGGATACCAGAGATCTTGGCAACCATTAAAAACACTTGTAACGATAATTTTAGTCGCCTATATGATCGCTGGTTTATGGATTGCTCGTAACTATCTCTATTTTGGAACAGCAAAGATTTCAGGTCGGGGAGGAGAAGTTTTGGCAATTCGCGCCCAATTTTCGGAGATGAGCTGGTCTGAATATCGCGCTTCCTGGTTTGTGTTTACTCCTGGAAGACCTTTACTAAAAAGTTGGTTTGACTCTGAGGACTATACCAGATTTGATCGTGGTAATCCTGAAGGCTTTTATCGTAGTACCAAAGAGCGTATTTCCGCAATGCGTCAAGGAGGTACTGTCCAGAAAGTCTATCAGCAACAGGCGATCGACAATCACCTTAAAGCTGAATCAATTAGTAAAATCAAACAGAATTGGATAAAACATTTAGCCCTAACGGCAACTTTTGCCTATCGGGGTTCGTTTGTCAAAATGGTTGCCGAAAATAGTTTGCTTCCCCTACGGCTAGTTTATTTCATTTCTTTGTTCACTGGAGTCGCTTGGGCGTGGAAGCATCAGAATATCGGTCTCATTTTCTTTGTCCTACCAGCACTTTATAGCTATGGTATTCATGCCTTTGCCTCACACTATATTGCTCGGTTTAGCGATCCCTTGATCCCTTGCTTGGCTATTGTTTTTGCCTTACTCGTCAAAAGAGTTAGCTCTAGGTTTAGAAGTAAAAATTTTCAGAGTAGTTTGTAAAGCTGAACATAGCGGTTGCTTGTCTTTATTAAAAGACAAAATAGAAGCCTCTAGAAACTTAACTTCTGATTGCTTCTATCAAAGTCTCAGGATTGGGTTGTCATTATAATCTTTACATTCACGTTAATTAGCGAGCTAGTTTAACCACCCTTTGAGGCGACGCGCTACCTGGGGACGACGTAACTTACGCATTGCCTTACTTTGAATTTGGCGTACTCTTTCCCGAGATAGACTAAACATGCCGCCAACTTCTTCCAAAGTATAAGGCTGACTAGTAGACAAGCCGTAGCGTAAACAAATCACATCTTTTTCCCGCTGAGTCAAGACATCATCCAAAACATCAGTTATTTCCTGGCGCATCATCGTTTCATTCATGCGCTCTTCAGGAAGTTGTAGATCGCTATCTTCCAGCAAATCCACCAACTCCGTATCTTCTGCCTTGCCAACGCGATGATTAAGAGATAAAGACTGACGTCTTAACTCTAATAGTTGACGCAGTTGAGCTACAGATATCTTTAGCTCATGAGCTAGTTCAGTTTCACTAGGATTGCGCTGTAATTTTTGTTTCAGATTGCGTTGGGCTTTCTTGAGCTTATTAAGCTTTTCAACAATGTGAATTGGCAGGCGAATGGTGCGAGCATCATTGGCAATAGTACGAGTAATTGCCTGGCGAATCCACCAGTAGGCATAGGTCGAAAACTTGTATCCTTTATTGGGGTCAAACTTTTCAGTAGCGCGATTTAAGCCAATGGCTCCTTCTTGAATTAGATCGAGGAATGGTACCCCACGATTGAGATAGCGTTTAGCGATTGATACCACTAAGCGTAAATTTGACCGAATCATTTTACGCTTGGCTACTTTTCCTCGGTATAGCAATAGCTCTAACTGTCGTTGCGACTCTAATCCCATCGCGGCTGCCAAATCTGCTTTTGTTGGCTGCTGCTGCTTTTCTTCAATTAGCTTTCGCCTGGTGGTTTCTACCTCCAGCATGACCTTAACATCATTGGCTAAAACAATTTCTTCTTCCGCAGTTAATAGAGGGTAACGTGCCATTTCCTTAAAAAATGCACCAATATTGTCTTCCAAAGGAATTTTACGCCGACTTTTTGTGCTAGTAACTCCCTGATGTCCCTCAGAGTATTCTGCTTCTACTAGTTTCAAATCTTCATTTATATTTTCGGCAGCCTCGGGTACAGAAATATCGATGGTATAGCCATTGTTTTCTGTCAATTTCAATGTAGTCATGGGCTTTGTTCCTATTTTATCTAAAGAAGTTTTTCGATCTTTGGCAGAAAATTTATAATCAGTTTTGAATGAAAAAAAGAATTATTATTTGTATCGCTGCCCCAAACTAGCAAACTAAAACCTTGCTGAGAAAAGGTTAATGACAAGCAATAAGCAATTTAACTTTCTTCTAAATAAAATTTTGGCTTTGCAAGTCGGGTTATGTGTTAATTATAAAACTCTCACGTATGTGGATGTTTACCTTAAAAACACATCTTTTCTTAATATAATTCTTGCTTATATTAAGGTAGTCTCTTGGTTTATCTAACTCTCAAGCTTGGATTATGGTCGCATTATAGTGTTTTCATTAACTAGACTAGCCGAAGGTACATTAAAGAATTATTTACCAAAATTCAACTCAAGATTTAGCTTAATATTCTGTCATGAAACTTGATAAAAAAATGTAGCTCTGTTTACTAGGTACCCAACTTTGTAATGAAGCTGTGACTTTAATTGTTCTGATTTTATAGCTGATCAACAACAATTAAGATACTATCGATAAGCTTCAGAATTAGATGTTATTTATTACACAAAATCAATAGATGATTCTGCGGAGAATCAAATCAAGATTGTTGTGTCCAGAGGCTCAACTAATTAGGCTTAGTCTATCGAAGGGGTAAATTTATTCAACATACTTTTGAGATTTTTGAAGCCAATTCAGCCCAACTTCACAATTATCTGATGATGCTCAAAGTTAAGATCGAAGCAAATATTAGGATAAGATCTTGATGCGAGTAACAAAAAAAAGGCTGTTATGCTAACTGGTGCTGACAAAGATGCGTCTCAGAAAGATGAAGGCGATCGCTTATATAAATCTGCAACTCAATTAAGCTTGTTAGCAGCAGAACCACAAGCAAATTATCAACTACCGCCTCAGCAATGGGTCGAAATATTAGTAGATTGCCCTGGAGCCCAGGGATTATATACCTATAGTATTCCCCTGGATCTGAGAATAAATGCTGGTGATATTGTGAGTGTTCCTTTTGGTACGCAGTTAACAGGAGGAATTGCAATTAGATTGCTGGCTGCTCATCCAGAACATTTGGCTCCACAGCAGATTCGGGGAGTTGAGGAAGTGATAACTTCGGGATTTTTTCAGGATACCTACTGGCAACTATTAGAAAAAGTCGCGAACTACTACTGTACAGACTTGATGAATGCAATTCGGGTGGCACTCCCCCCAGGGTTGTTGGGGCGATCGCAAAGAAGAGTAAAACTCAACTGGGAAGCTATTCCCCCTGGTGCAGAGGCTTTTTGTAGTTTAGTGGCACAGAGAGTATTAAAATTGCTGCAAAGTCAGAAAGATGGTGACTATAGCGTCAATTACCTCAGAAACCAGGTCAAAGGGGCTAGCCGAGGTATTAGAGAACTGAGTAAGCGCGGTTGGATTGAAAATTACCTAGAGCCACCAAAACGAGCCCGACCTAAGCTAAAAACAGCGGTTACTCTGGTTAGTAAAAGCTTTCTGGCTGATTTGAGTAAACGCCAGCGAGAGATCCTACAGCTCCTTAAAAATAGAGGAGGAGAACTATGGCTTAGAGAATTAATCCAGCTTTGCGGTACCACTTCAACAACAGTTAAAAAGCTGGAGGAGAGGGGCTATGTAATTCTTTCATCAAGAGAAATTTTGCGTAAAGAACAAGGAACTGCCCAGGGGGCAGATCAGTCTAAAGAACTAAGCCCAGCCCAGGCTGATGCTTTAGCTGTAATCAATTCCCAGCAAGACTATGCCCAGATACTACTACATGGTGTGACAGGTTCAGGTAAAACCGAAGTTTATCTACAGGCGATTGCACCAATATTAGCCCAAGGCAAATCGGCTCTGGTATTGGTACCTGAGATTGGCTTAACTCCTCAACTAACGGATCGCTTTCGCGCCCGTTTTGGGCAACAGGTATGTGTTTATCACAGTAAACTTTCCGCAGGAGAACGTTATGACACTTGGAGACAGACGATTCAAGGGGAACCTCAAGTAGTAATTGGCACCCGATCAGCAATCTTTGCTCCCCTACCCAATTTAGGCTTAATTATTTTAGATGAAGAACACGACTCTAGCTTTAAGCAGGATCGTCCCACACCTACCTACCATGCTCGTCAGGTTGCCCAATGGCGGGGAGAACTGGAAAATTGCCCCTTGCTCTTGGGATCGGCGACTCCTTCCTTAGAAAGTTTAGTAGCAGTAAAAGACATAGAGGCGAATCTCGATTCGTCCCGACAGGATATTGAAGTTAAGGAAAAACCCGCTCCAGCATCAACACATTATCTTTCTCTGCCTGAAAGAATAGCCGCTCGCCCATTACCCCAGGTATCAATTATCGATCTTAGAGAAGAATTGAGCCGAGGTAATCGTTCCATCTTTAGCTTAGCTTTGCAAAATGCGATCGCCGAAATGCACTCCCAAGGACAGCAAGGTATTTTATTTATCCCCAGACGAGGACACAGCACTTTTGTCTCTTGCCGTAGTTGTGGCTACGTTATGGAATGCCCAGACTGTGATGTTTCTCTTTCTTATCACCATACTCACGAAGGTGCAGCAAAATTATTACGCTGTCACTATTGCAACCATACTCGGATTCAACCTGAGATTTGTCCCGAATGTAGCTCTCCCTATCTCAAGTTTTTTGGTAGTGGAACCCAGAAAGTGACTCAGGAGTTAGCAAAATTATTTCCTGAACTGAGATGTATTCGATACGATAGCGACACCACTAGAAATAAAGGTCAACACCGTCAGTTAATTGATCACTTTATCCACCAAGAAGCTGATATTTTGATTGGGACGCAGATGTTGACTAAAGGCTTAGATATTGCAGGAGTTACTCTAGTAGGAATCGTGGCAGCAGATGGGCTATTGCATCGCAGCGATTACCGTGCTGCGGAGAGAGCCTTTCAAACATTGATCCAAGTGGCAGGAAGAGCAGGTAGAGGGGATATCCCAGGAAAAGTAATTGTGCAGACTTATTCCCCTGAACATCCCGTAATTCAGGCAGTTAAAACCCATGATTACCAAAATTTTAGTGCGACTGAATTAAGTCATCGAGCCGAGTTAAATTACCCCCCCTACGGAAATTTAATCCTAATCAAGCTCAGTAGCATTGAGCAGCAGTCAGTAGCACAAGCAGCTGAAACCTTGGCAGAACTACTGATTGATCTCTTAAGCACTGAATACGAAATCTTAGGACCCGCACCAGCCAATATTATGCGAGTGGCACGTCGCTATCGGTGGCAGATTTTGCTCAAATTTCCCGCAACAGCTAAAGATAGTTTGCCAGATTTGAATATATTGCGATCGCATTTACCCAAGTCCGTCAGCATGACCATTGATGTCGATCCCATCAATATGGATTAAGCTCGTTTTTAGTTTTAAATTGCTTCAAAAGCTATAGCAATCCTAAATCACCAAATTATTTGCGAAAAGATTATTAGTCTACTCTTTTCCCTTTTCCCTTTTCCCTTTTCCCCATTCCCTATCCTTACTAGTCAATTTTCATGAATCATAGAGGATTGATACATTATTATTTTTTCTTCCATGATCAAATTAAAATCATTAGCTAAGTTATAGATGTTTAGAGATAGATTGTAGAGATTTTAATAAACAGCCGATATGCGAGATTTTGCTCAAATTCAACGGACAGACTACGACGTCATCATTATTGGTGGTGGGATTAACGGTGCGGGAGTTGCCAGAGATGCTGCTTTAAGGGGTCTTAAAACTATCCTAGTTGAAAAGAATGATTTTGCTAGCGGTAGTTCAAGCTGGTCTAGTCGGCTGATTCACGGTGGTTTACGCTATTTAGAGTATTTTGAGTTTCCTTTAGTCAGAGAGTCTTTAAAAGAGCGTGAGGTGCTACTCCATACTGCGCCTCACTTGGTTACGCCTCTACAACTAACTATTCCCATTTATGGCGATCGCTCTCGCCCCTACTGGAAGATTTGGGCGGGGATGATTCTCTACGATATTTTTAGCTTTGATAAAACTTTGCCCGTACATCGCATGTTGCCGAAAGCGAAGTTTAAGCAACTATTTCGCTCGTTAGATGAGGAAAATCTCTCTGGTGGTTCGCAATATTACGACGGACAGGTAACTCTAGCTGAACGCCTTTGTTTGGAAAATATTATCTCGGCACAAAATGCTGGCGCAACTGCTTTGAACTATGTTGAGGTGACTGAATTAGCGATTAAAAACAGTCGCATTACCAATGTGGTTTGTAAGGACAAGCTGACAGGAGATAGCTTTACCATCTCTGGTAATAAAGATGCCATGATAATCAATACCGCAGGACCTTGGATCGATCAGGTATGTCAACAAGGTCAGAAAGATGGGCAAAAATCACCTATTGGCAATGGGAATAAGAATGGTAGCACTAAAGGTAGCCATATTGTAGTTGAGCAATTTCCTGGCGCACCAGGCTCTACCCTCTATGTTGAAGCAAAATCTGATGGTCGTCCTTTCTTTATTATTCCCTGGTTAAATAAGTATCTGATCGGCACTACTGATCTTCCCTACAAAGATGATCTGGATAATATCAAGGCAGATAACCAAGAAATTGACTATTTATTGCAAGAAACTAACAATATTATTCCTACTGCTAATTTAGAACGGGATGATGTGATCTTCACCTATTCTGGAGTCCGCCCTTTACCTAATTCTGAAGGCAAAAAACCTGGTAGCATCACTCGCAAGCATATTATCTTTGACCACCGCAAAGAGGGAGTCCACAACCTACTGACTCTGATTGGGGGGAAACTAACGACCTATCGCAATGTAGGGGAAGAAATGGTCGATGGGATTTTAAAACGGACAAAGCGATCGCCAATTGAATGCAAAACTGATTCTGTGCCTCTCCCTGGATGCATCTTACCTTCTGATAAGCGTCTTCAACAGGCAATTAAAGATTATGGCTCCACGTTATCTGTAAATACTATCGCTCATTTATTTTCAGTTTATGGTGCAAGAGCTTTAGAAGTCTTGACTTTAACCAAAGAAACTCCTGAATTATCCGAGCCTCTAGTGACAGAGCTACCTGATATTAAAGCCCAAATTGTCTATGCCGTAAAGAATGAGTCAGCCCACACTCTTGTTGATATTTTGCGTCGTCGTACTACTTTAGCCATCAATGGTAACTATGGCATGAATCTTTTACCTATAGTTACTGAAACTCTGATTAAACACTGCGGTTGGACTCCCGAACAAAGCGATCGCGCCTGTGCTGACTATCGTTTTTATATGGAACACAACTGCATTCCTGACTATCAACTGTAGTTGAGAAAATCTCAGAGATTAATTTCTCCCCACTAGAATTTAGTTCTCTTAAGAAGCTTGATGCTAACAATCGGTCTAAGTAGAGTAAAGCCATTAGCTTAAATAGCTGTGGCTTATTTTTTTTTGAGTCAATTTTGCTCCCAACAGCACATTAGACCTAGCTAATTCTTAAATGTATTTAAAAATAATTGTCAACAAGTACGAATCACGATATATCTATATGTAGGAAAAACTAAATAGTAATTACTATCAATAAATTAGTGATCTATGACTAACGCTATAGAACTTGCAAAGACTCGTAGGGTTGAAAAGAGAAGCTTTCGGAGCTTTGTTTTTGTCAATGATTCTTCCCTCAAGCCTAATACTCTACTAATTGACCAGTTGCATTTTACTACTAATAGTATTCTCTTGAGTCAGGCAAACATAGGCTGTCCATACACCGTTAGTCAGATTTATGCCCCAAAAACAATTATTCGCCAACTAAGAACCTTTCAATTCAAGCCTAATGAAAAGATCAAATTAGTGAGCAAGACTGAGGCAGCGTCTGTGATCGTTGATATTAAAGGCAAACTAATCGGTCTTGGTGCCGAAATTGCCCAGAGAATTGTGGTGACTGGGGTTAATCACACAAAATCATGAGAATAGCAATCAATATTTCAGAATTGCCTTTAGGTGCAGCCGCTATTATTGTTGGCTACAGTAGAGTCTACGGCGGATACGTTGGCAAACTAGTCTCTAAAGGATTATTGCCTGGAACTCCTTTTGTGGTTTTGAGCTTAACTACTACTTCAGGTGGGGTGCAGATTATGCTCAAGGAAAAGATGATTAAACTTTCTAAACCAGAAGTAAATGCTCTTTGTGTGGAAATTATGGGGGATGAAGACTAATTATTGATAACTAATTACTATTGATCATTCTCTCAGCAAATCTTAGTTTAGCCGATCGCGAACGGGGATTAGCCCGCTGTTCATCTGGTTGAGCGGTAATGGGCTTTTTAGTAATTACATTTAATAGTTCACTATTGCGAAAATGATGTTTGACGATTCGATCCTCCAAGCTGTGAAAACTAATAATGCCAATCTTGCCTCCTGGCTTAAGCCAAGTAGGAGCTAACTCGATCAATTTCTCTAATGACTTTAATTCTTGATTGACTTCAATTCGCAACGCCTGAAAAGTTCTAGTTGCGGGATGGATTCTGCCATGACGATACTTTCCAGGAACAGTCGAGGCGATCGCCTCAGCTAAGTCAGTGGTGCTTCTAAAAGGTCGTTGCTGCACAATTTTTTTAGCAATACGTCGCGAAAATCTTTCTTCTCCATACTCATAAATTAGATTTGCCAAGGATACTTCTTGCCAATGATTGACGATTTTAGCAGCGGTTAACTCCTGTGAACGATCCATCCGCATATCTAAGGGCGCTGAATGACGAAAACTAAATCCCCGTTCGGCAACATCAAGCTGGGGTGAACTTACCCCTAAATCGGCAATAATGCCATCAAATAGTAAATTAGATGGTTGATAGTCGGCAAAATTTCCCTGCCAAAAACTTAATTGTTGAGGATAATAATCAGCTAATCTCTTTTTAACCGCTGCGATCGCAGAATAATCGCGATCAATAGCAACCAATTTAATGTCTTGTCTTTGGTGAAGCAGTAATTCACTGTGCCCTCCTCCTCCAGCCGTCGCATCAAGATATATTCCAGCTGTTGAGATCTCTAATCCTGAAATCAATTCACGACTCAACACAGAACAATGATTAAATATCGCTTCTGACTGTGCTTCTCCCAAATTTATCTCCTGAAAATCTTAATTATGATTTTATAATCTAAGTTAAAGAGGTTACTAATTTAATCAAAATTTGCGGGTACAATAGTATGTGTAGAGAATTAATAAGTTCCTACTTTTCATAACATTAATCTTAAGACATAGCTGAGTTTATCATATTTATATATGGAAGTTAGCCAACGCCCAGGACAAGCAGAAGACTCTCCTGGTCATAGGTGGGCAGGAATCCTAGGGACAGGAGTTGCGATAGTAACTCTGATTTTGCCTTTGGTAATGATTGCCTCCTATTCTCCTTTTAGCAGTAATGTCCAGCCCATTCCCAATCAGTTTTATCAACCTCAGAATGCTGAGCAGAGTCCCATGAGATAAGCAAGAATTACTACGCTACAGATTCTTTAATTATGGGAAGATTGTTTAAAATCAAACTCGGAGTACTTTGAACTGAGAGTTTGAAATAATATAATGCTCATTTTTGAGTTCAAAATAAAAATATATGTTTGTTGTGGCAGTTAATATTTTTTTCTGTTGTCAGCTTTATTTGCGCTGATAAACTTCTATTTTGGATTGAGATAAATAGTTATGAAATGTAGTGCGAGTAAGTCGTATTAAGTACATAATGATTAGAATAAATAAAAGTTTTTCATATATTTGAGCCAAATAATTAAAAATATTTAATGACTTCAATTCTTACCAGACAGTCAGCGACTAATGCTCCGACCATCCATCAGCTTGACAACGGCTTGACGGTTATTGCCGAACAAATGCCCGTGGAAGCGATAAACCTCAATGTGTGGATCAATGTTGGGTCAGCCAAAGAAAGTAACGAAATCAATGGCATGGCGCATTTCTTAGAACATATGGTGTTTAAAGGTACAGCAAACCTAGCAGTAGGTCAGTTTGAGCAACTAATTGAAGAACGTGGAGCAGTGACAAACGCTGCAACAAGTCAAGATTACACACATTACTATATAACTACCGCTCCCCAAGATTTCGCCGAACTAGCCCCGCTTCAGCTAGATGTGTTGTTGAATCCTAGTTTAGAAAACCAGGCATTTGAACGGGAAAAATTAGTGGTTTTAGAAGAAATTCGCCGTTCAGAAGATAACCCTCGCCGTCGGGCATTTCGCCGTTCGATGGAAACCTGTTTTGCCACCTTACCTTATCGTCGTCCTGTATTAGGACCGGTAGCCGTAATTGAAAATTTGCGATCGCAGCAGATGCGCGATTTTCACAATGCATGGTACCAACCTCAGTCGATGACCGCAGCCGTAGTCGGTAATCTTCCTGTAACGCAGCTAATTGAGATTGTGACTCAAAGCTATGAGCAACATCATCATGCTCAAGAGCAACCCAAAAATCGCACCAGAAATCCTATTCCCTCGATAACTCCTGAAGCTTCTTTTGACAAGATTGTCCGTCATGAATATATCGATGAAACTCTGCAACAAGCACGTTTAATAATGGTTTGGCGTGTTCCTGGAATGGAAAATCTCGAACAAACCTATGCCCTAGATATTCTGTCCGTAATTTTAGGACAGGGCAAAGTTTCTCGCTTATTTAGAGAACTAAGAGAAGAAAAAGGTTTGGTAACTCATGTTGGAGTCAGCAACTTAACTCAAACTCATCAGGGTGCATTTTATATTTCTGCTGCTTTACCCTTAGAAAATATAGCTCAAGTGGAACAGGCGATCGCCGAACAAATTAGAATTCTGCAAACCGAACTAATTAGCGCCAAGGATATTAAGCGGATTCGTACCCAAGTGGCAAATCGATTTGTCTTTGCTAATGAGCGCCCCAGTGATCGTGCTAATCTTTACGGTTACTATTATTCTCAACTACAGGATTTAGCTCCAGCTCTCAACTATCCTGAGCATATTCAAGCCATATCTGCCGCAGACTTGCAAATAGCAGCCAAAAAATATCTAAATCCAGAAGCATACGGCGTGGTGGTGATGAAACCAGCAAATTAGCAATCTGTTACTAGTTATCAGTTGTAAATTGGGCATGAAAAACATCTATGCCTTTTTAATTTGAAATGTATTGCTAATGTCCACCAATCCCATCTCTATCAAGTTTTTCTTACTCCCTGTCTCAAGTGGAAAAAAGACTAAACTTCTTTCGGCGGCAATCAGTTTTTTGGTAACTAGCTCAACAAATAATCCCTTTAGTCCCCATTTTAGTCTGAGAGAGTCTTCTACGATCTACCAGCCATCTTTTTGCAAAGCGGTTACGCCAATATCTTGAAAAGGATCTTTTGGTGGTATTAGCGATCGCACTTTTAAAATACTTTTCTGAAAAACATGATACTCAAAGCTTTCTTTACCTTGTTAATTTGAAATTAATTTGAAGTTTTCACTTGCGTGTAGTAGTTATCGGCGATCGCCCATCAACCCCAACATCGGTCCTAAAATTGCCCCAAAGATAAAACCCCCCGCATGTGCCCAGTAAGCTACGCCCCCAGCTTCGGGCATGCCTAAAGAAGCTAAGCTACTCAATGCCTGCTGCAAAAACCAAAATCCCAGGAAGTAAATCGCAGGAATCCTTACCGTAGTCCAAATAATAAACAACGGGAGAAGCGTGACGATTTTAGCTCTCGGATATTTAATTAAGTAGGCTCCCATAACTCCAGCGATCGCACCACTGGCACCTACCGTTGGTACTCCTGACTGCATACCAAAAAACCAATGTGTAAGTCCAGCTAAGACCCCACAAACTAAATAAAACAGCAGAAATTTAACGTGACCAAGATCATGTTCAATATTATCACCGAAAGTCCACAAAAATAGCATATTCCCCCCAATATGCATCAAGCCACCGTGGAGAAATTGAGAAGTAATTAGGGTAAGAATCTCTGGTACTGGCTGATTTGTCGGTATACCACTAAAGCTGGCACTTAGCTCCTGGGGAATAACTGCATATAGTTGAAAAAAGCTCTGCATCCCAGAGCCTAAAGTTATCTGATGTAGGAAAACCACTACATTGAGGGCGATTAGAGCATAAACTACAATCGGCGTACTGTAAGTTGGGTTTTCATCATTAATGGGGATCATAATTGGCGTTGATGTAACTTGGCTTCGTTGATAGCTAAAATGGCCCTAAGCCTAAGCTACAAACACTTAGCTTTATTATAGTTGTTAACTAATACCGAGCATTGCTTCTAGAGTTAGATAAAGCAAAGAAAATCCGCCAATAAAAAATCCCACTAGAGCGATCGCCGTAACTGGATTTTTGAGGAAGGGCTTTAACTGTTTCAAGAAAAACCAAAAGATGCCGAGGCTAAAACTGATCAGGTAGCGAGGATAGCGAGATACGTTTTGAAAAAAGTCTTGCATTATTGTAAAAATTAAAAGCCTTGTCTTTAATCTATCTATTATTCAACATTGAACAATCAAGATTCAATATTCTGTAAATGAACTTACTATTTCAGTCAACTCGCCGCCGTTTAGCCTTATGGTATACCTCCGTGACGGCTGTACTGTTACTGCTATTTGCCATTGGAGTTTATTTTTATGTGCGTACTACCTTGGTTGATCGCATTGACGATACCCTCAAGCATGTTGTGGAAGTAGTAGACCGCTCGTTGGTAATTCAACCTCTGGCGGAAACTAAGGGAAGATATGGCGTAAATGTTGATGCCAGTTTTAATCAAAACGCCAGTAGTTTAGACGATGATCATATCGATTTAGAATGGTTCAATCCTCAGCAACAGTTGCTCTGGTCTACTTTTGAACAACCGATTGACTATCCGCTGCATCCTAACCGTAGTGGGGAAACAGTCTATCTGACAGGCGATCGCATTTTGCGTCAAATTGTGCAGAAGGTTGAGCTAGACCATCGCGTTTTGGGCTACTTGAGAGTTAGTCACCCCTGGTTTGAAGTCACCAAACCCATAAATCAGTTAACTAGAGATCTAATCATTGGCATTAGCTTGATGATTCTTTCCGTAGGCGGCATTGGCTGGTTTTTATCAGGTATTGCGATTAAGCCGATACAGGTTTCTTATTCCAGTTTGAAACAGTTCACCGCCGATGCTTCTCATGAGTTACGTAATCCCATTGCCACGATTCAAACTAATGTGCAAATGGCGTTAGCCTACCCTGAAGCAGAACCCCAACTACAGCAAAGACAACTGCAAATTATTGAGCGTTTAACCCAGAAATTAGGACGCTTAGTCAACGATTTATTATTTTTAGCACGTACTGATAGCGGCATAGTACAGCAAGATTGGCAACCAGTGCCGTTAGATGCTTTATTAATTGATGTGATTGAAGAACAGAGAATCGCTGCCACTCAGAAGGGTTTATTTCTCTCCCTACACATTGCCGAACCAGAAATGAATCACGAAGAAATTAAGGAAGAAGATATTTTTACAGTTAAGGGAGATTGGAATTATTTATCTCGCTTATTTACTAATTTGATTGCCAATGCGATCGAGCATACTGATAACTCTAAGAATAAAGCTGAAGGAGCGATTGAGATTAATCTGTCCTTGACTAAATTACCTCCCAAACCGATCAGAGTTAGAGAAGTTAACTCCCAATATGTACTACAGATTGAGATCGCTGATAACGGCAAGGGGATCGCTGAAGCGGAAATACCCCATATCTTCGATCGCTTCTATCGTGCTGATCCTGCTCGTTCTTCCCAAAGAGAGCTTAATACCCCTTCAGGAGCAGGTTTAGGGCTGGCGATCGCCAAGGCAATTGTCGAAAATCATCAGGGACAAATTACAGTAGAAAGTACTTTAGGACAAGGAACAATTTTTTCGATAACTCTGCCTCAGAGTCTTAACTTTTAATTGATTTGGTGAGATTGGAGTTGACGAGATGATAGTACGTCTTGTAAATCAAAAGATATAAATACCTATACAGACGTAAAAAAAATGAAAGCAGCTTGGTATGAAAGTACGGGAGAGGCTCAAAAAGTTCTTCAACTTGGAAAGATGGAGATACCAGAACCAAAAGCTGGTGGGGTTTTAGTTCGATTGCACTCTTCTGGCATTAACCCTTACGATACTAAACGTCGAGGCGGTTTACTGGGAATGACTATGCAGTTTGAGCGGATTATTCCCCACAATGACGGTGCTGGAGTAATTGAGGCTGTGGGTACAGGTGTAGATTCTCAAAGAGTTGGCGAACGAGTTTGGCTTTACGAAGCGCAATTAGGTCGCCCATTTGGTACGGCTGCTGAATATACTACCTTGCCCAGCGAACAAGCCGTTCCCTTACCCGAAAATACAAGTTTTGCTGACGGTACTTGTTTAGGAATCCCCGCTATGACTGCTCACTACTGCGTCTTTGCTGACGGTGCAGTAAAAGATAAAACTATCTTGGTGGCTGGTGGTACAGGTGCGGTAGGCAATTACGCCGTTCAACTAGCTAAATGGGGTGGGGCAAAAGTTATTGCTACGGTGGGTAGTGATCAAAAGAAAGCAATAGCAACCAATAGTGGTGCGGATCAAGTGATTAACTACAAAAGCGAAAATGTGAGTGATCGCGTTAAAGAAATTACCAACGGTGAAGGAGTTGATCGCATTGTCGAAGTCGCTTTTGCAGCCAACTTAGAAATCAACCAGGAGATTATTAAGCCGAATAGCGCGATCGCCGCTTATTCATCGGGGGAAAACAACCCACAAATCCCATTTCGACAGTTTATGTTAAAAAATACCCTCATGAGATTTGTGATGACTTATGTTATGCCTCAACAAGCACACCAAGCAGCAGTCAAAGATATTACGACTTGTTTGCAAGCAGGAATCTTGAAACACCAAATTGCTCAAAAATTACCTTTATCGGACATAGCGATCGCCCATGAAGCTGTAGAAAAAGGCGAAGGTATTGGCAATATTATCTTGGAAATTATTTAATACGCTTAGTGTGAATTAACTTCGTTAAAAAGCTATTAGTTCGTAGCTCTAAGCTTTAAGCTTTAAGCACTAAATATGTAGCTCATAAAAACATTTTAACTATTAATATTTTTGTATTAATTAGTATTAAAAGTATTCACCCATGTACATATTTGTTTTAGAATAGATCTATTCATATGAGAATGAAGCTGCTGTTTCAGTTGAGGATTTTCAACATTGTCATCAATAAAAGTTTGTATTTCCTCCTTACTAGATAAGCAGCAGCGTAATAAAAACTTTAAACAATGTCCGTCGAGTTGATAACTTTGCAGCCAGTATTCATCTTGAAGATCCTCTAAATATGTTTTGTCAATCAATTCTTTATAAGATATATCTTCATTTGATACTCTATAATACTCCTGATGATAAATGACTTTTATTATTGACAAGTAAACTAGAATATACTGATATTCAAATTGTAATTTGCCCTTCGTTATACTGTGAACTAAAGAATAGTTGGTTAAGCTACGTTCTATTTCTCTAAGGGATAAATTATAATGTGACACCAATTGTTTGTATGATAAGGATTCAGGTGTCAGGAATCAAAGAAGGTTGTTTCCCAACCCCAACATTAGCCTTTAGAGCAAAGGCGAAGAAATCTACTACAGAGCGACCCTGAAAACGACAGGTTTGTATCGCACTTAAGTTATTAGCTGTATCCT
>JBCDEP010000189.1:0-11422 GCA_039179675.1 Cyanobacteria bacterium P01_G01_bin.67 | reverse complement strand
TTAACTAATGCCGAATGGGCTTATCTTGCTCCAGGAAAGGTAGTAGTGGCTACGGATGGACGTGCTTGGATTTATCAACCTCGATCACCAGAGGATCGCTTTGCGCAGCCAATGATGGTTTCAGGTAGTTTAGCTACTACTCGTAGATTGTTAGATACAGCGATCGCTGCTGCAAAACATGCGATTAAGTCTGATCGAAGACCACCCGCATTAACTTCCGTTCGTTGGGTTTGGCGATTAGCAAGTGCTTATCACTTAACTCATCTAGTCCCTCAACTAATGGAAAATGCAGCTCAAGGTTTTGCAGCTAACAATCGTGACGATCTCGAAACATGGGCTTGGGAAAAAGCTGAAGAGGAAGCAGGTCATGATTTACTGGCTTTAAAAGATATCCAATCTCTTGGATATGATGCCGAGGCAGTAGTCAAGGCTCTCAAACCCCCTGCGGCAATGGCTTTGATGGATTATCTTACTCGTAGTGTTAAGGACAACAACCCCATAGATTGCGTAGGCTACACCTACACTATGGAACGCTTGGCTTTGGGCATTGATGAGGATTACATCCAGAAGGTAGAAGCTTTACTACCAAGTAATGTCAATGCTACTAGGTGCCAACGAGTACACAGTGCAGTTGGTGCTGATGCAGGTCATGTAGATGAGAATGCGTCATTAATAGCAGAACTTTCTGCTTCAGAGCGATCGCGCATAGCCAGAGCTTGTTATGAAACAGCCTTAATGTGTTTTAGCCCACCGCCTGGAGAATATATTTCAGACGAGAAACTACAACAGACCTTAAAGACGTTAAAAATCGATTAACTGAAATGGTAGCGGCTGATGATTTATCGGCTACAGCTAACAGCTTACAACTAGAAACATTTAGTTTTTAGTACTTATTATTTACTTTAAAACGAATTAGGAGACTTACAATGAATACTACAACTACTGCAATTAAATCCGTTGACAATAGCCTTGAAGTTTTAGCTCAGTTCGGAATTGAACTTGATTTAGAAGAGTTTTTAGTCGAAGAGTTAGAACAGGGATTATCTAGTGATATTAGCAATGGTTTCTAACTTCTGGCTTAACAGCCTGTGGCAATATTTAATTCAATAAAACATTTAAAGCAGATAATTAATATCTGCTTTTTTACTATGGATTTATCATAACTTTAGACTAGGAGTTAATAGCTCCTAGTGCTTGAAGAGTATTAATATTTACTTTGGATAAGCCTTTAATATCCTTGATGTTCATCAATCTATAAGGTTTGTCTACCATCAAAGTTTTTAGGCATGCGCCACTAGTTAAATCCCACAGTTTAATTGTCTCATCTTCACTGCTGCTGACCATAATGTCATCGTTAGGACTAAAAGCAATCGAATTCACTAGCGCTTGATGACCATATAAAATCCTGAGACATTTTTTGGTTTTAGTCTCCCATAATTTAATATTATGCTCCTGATTACAGCTTGCCATGATCTCACCACGAGGATCAAAAGCAACCAATTGGGTATTGCCAATATTTTCATGCAAAATACTTTCACATTCTCCAGTGTTTACACTCCAAAATCTAATAGTTTGATCGATGCTGGTGCTGACTAAAGTTTTTTGATCTGGACTAAATGCCACTGACCAAACCCAACTCCTGTGTCCCTCAAGAGTTTTGAGACATTTACCAGAAGCGACATCCCACAACTTAACAGTGCTATCAAAAGAAGCACTTGCCAAAATTGTCGCATCAGAATTAAAGCAAACTGACCAAACCTCAGCATTATGCCCCTGCAAGATATTGAGACACTTACCAGTATTGATATCCCACAATCTAATGGTTAAATCTTCACTACCACTTGCCAAAATTTGACTGTTTGCACCAAAAGCGATTGATCTCACAACAGATTGATGCCCCTCAAGAGTTTTGACGCTCTTCCCAGTTTTTATATTCCACAACTTGATTGTTTGATCTCCACTGCCACTTGCAAGAAGATCATGATTAAAACTTAAAGCGACGGAGAAAACCGAATTGGTATGTTCGTGTAAAGTTTGTAAAATTTGACCAGATTGTATGTCCCATATTCGTACCTTTTGGTCATGTCCACCACTGACGATTGTACTACTATCGGTACTAAAAGTAACAGCTAGTGCCTGATTGCTGTATCCCTGGTAGGTTTTTAGGCATTGATATGTATCAACGCTCCAAAGTTTGATTGTCTGATCGTAACTACCACTAGCTAAAATTTTACCAAGGGGATGAAAGGCGATTGAATTTACCACATTTGAATGACCCTGAAGAATTTTTAGGCATTCTCCAGTGTTAATATTCCAAAGCCTCACCTTTTGACCAATACTGCTGCTAGCCAAGAGATGAGTTTGGGGAGAAAAAGTTACTGACAGTACAACATTGGCATGACCTCTTAATACCTTGAGACAATTACCACTCTTGATACTCCAAAGCCTAATTGTGCGATCATTACTAGCACTGGCAAATTTTTGACCATCAGGACTTAAAGAAACAGAGCGTATTCCATCGTCATGCCCCTGAAAAATTTTTTGACATTGACCTGACTCAATATCCCACAGTCTAATCGTACGATCTTGGCTACCACTGATTAGCTGTTGTCCATCCAAACTAAAAGCTACGGCAAGCACTTCGCTAAGATGACTTTCTAAAATCTGAAGACACTCTCCAGTACTAACATTCCAAATTCTTGCTTTACCATCATCACAGCCACTAGCCAAAGTTGTGCCATTGGGGCTAAAAGCTACCGACCATACTTCTTGTTCATGTTCTTCCAGGGTGTGGAGACACTGACCAGTCTGTACATTCCATAGCTTTGCCGTACAGTCACTACTACTGCTAGCCAAAACTGTTCCGTCAGGACTAAATGCCAGAGAAACAACCCAACCGTGATGACCTTCAAAACTACGAATTGGCTGACTATCTGTTATACGTCGCAATAATATCGTGCCTTTTGTATCACCAGCAGCTAGATATTGCCCATCAGGGCTAAACGCCACTGACCAAATGCCTCCAAAATTTTCGGCAAAAAATGATTTAGAAAGATCGCAATTTTGGAAATTGACCTGATGTAATCTTGCTTGACGCAAATCTGCTTGCCACACGCACAAATTGGAAAAGTCATAACCTGTCAAATCTGTCCCCATCTGGTGCAAGAGATTAATAATATTTCCCCCTGCATAGCACTTTTCTGGTGTTGTTTTTTTCAGCATTTGCAGGATTTGACGGAGACATTTTTCAATATCTCTTTTGCTTCTGAAGACGGTTAATAACTCATTAATGACTGGCTGAAGTACTAAGCGAATTTGATTTTCTCTAATATAGTCTTTTGCCGTTGCTTTAATCAGAGCATGATGCCGCAACAGTTGAGGTTTCTGTTCAACGATCTCTTGACTACAGCTTTCAACTAGACGATGAGTAAGGTATTCCATCACCACAGATTGTTGAGTAAAAAGCGCAGCATTTTTCTCAATTAAGGAACGTCTTGATAAGGATTCTAAAGCTTCTAGTAATTTGATCGGTGATATTTGCTGCACAAAATTATCTCGCAGTCGTGACAGAGAAACAGGCTCTCGAATAATTGCTAGCCAATACATAATTTCTTGTTCTAAATCTGATAACCGTACAAACTGCTGGTCTAATAGATCGCGGATATCGCCAAAAACTGCTTGCTCCTGATGCAAAAACTCAGAAATGTTGCCAGCAAATAGATCTTTAATCGTAGTGGCGACTACTTTTAATGCCAGAGGATTCCCATCATAGCGATCTCTTAAAGCAATTAACTCTGAATCCGAACCTGAAAGTCCTTTTACTTTGATGATTTCTCGACCCTCTTTTAAACCAGTTAATTTTAAAGATCTAACTGGTAGATTATCTCCTTCTAAAATTGCTACTTCTGGAGACTTTTCTCTGGTGGTGATAATCATGCTGCTGTTATGCTGGGTGGAACCAATTCGCCGAATCAGCTCACCATAACCTTCATATTCTTCACGATATTTTCCTGCTCGATTACCGTCATTCATTAATGACTCAGTATTATCAAACAAAATCAGACATCGATCAGAGCGCAAATAATCTATTAATCGAGAGATTCTTTCCCCTAACCTTGATGGCAAATTAACCGCCGTTTCTCGCCCTTCTGATAAGAAATCAATTAAATGAGCTATAGCCTCCTCAACTGGTGGTGCATCTCGGAGAGATTTCCAAATCACACAATCAAATTTAGAACCGATTTGATGAGCTAGCTTAATCGATAACGTGGTCTTGCCGATTCCGCCCATACCCAAAATAGTGACTAAGCGACAACGATCTTGAAGTAACCAGTTAGACAAAATATTCAGTTCGCTAGTACGTCCTATAAAATGTTCTACCGTAACGGCTTCTCCCCAATATTGTCGTTGCTGAGCATTGGGTTTGGCATAGAATTCTTCTTTTAACTGTAAGTCAAAAGCCAAAAAAACTTTTTTTAGCGATCGCTTATCTACTCCTTCTTTATTTTTTAGGATCTTCTTGACCGTGCTGATATCTAGACTTGTCAGCTCGCTTATTTCCTCATAGGTATAGGTTTGACCCGAATTATCTTGATGCTCCGATGCAACTCTAGCCTCTTGGAGCTTCTCTAATCCGATTGGAGTGAGAATCACTCCTCGATTTCGTTTCTGCTTAAGCTTTCTCATAAGTAAATACAATTATCCTTAATATTTTCAGGTGAGTAAATTGCTTAATTTTGCATTTCTATAAAAGTTATTAACTTCCAATAACTTCTGTAATTGAAATTGAGAGAATTAATAACTTCCTGAAAATATGTAAATCAGCAGAGGGGGACATGTGCAATCGGGAAACAGTCATAAGCCAGGTATTTCAGTGTATTTACTGAGTTATAGTGCTTTCAGTTTTGCGTATAATTGACGAGTGAAAAGTTATTACTCTACATTTTTTCCTATCTTTTTGCTTAACTTTTTTATCTTTTTGCTTAACTTCTTTTAAAAACACTTGTGAAAACTTTACACAACGGTGAAACTTAGATACATAAGGCAGTGATGCGTTCGGAAAAAGCTGGGGGCTTTAAAACTATTTCGGGAATCTTGGTTAAGCATAATTAACTAAGTAAGATTACGTAATTACCGATAGCAAGTTGCCAAAAAGGCTGTGAAGCTAAAGCTCTTAAAACAAAATTAGATGGGTTAGATGAGCTAACGAATGAAGTATATTCAAGGCTCTTCTAGTCTTTTTCATAAACATCTATACAGCTCAGAAAATATCTGCCTGGAAAGGTAGAAATATTTTGACTTTGCAAACATAGCAGTTTTCTATAATTATGATGATGAACAACCAAGAAGCGGAATATCAGGTATCTAGACCGAGACCAGTATTAATGACTCCTATTAGACGTTGTGGAAGTCATGCCCTCCGTTTACGACTGAATTTATCTCCTGACTTCTATTCTCCCTATCCTATGCATATTGTAGACTTTATGCCATTGGTAAAGCTATATGGGGATTTAAATAACGACTGGGCTTATTTTCAGCTAGTTGTTGATTTAGTTGGTCTACAGAACGCAACTATGGTCAAGTGGGATGGTGTTGCTTTAGACCCCGTTAAAGTTTTTGAAGCAATTAAGCATCAGACTCGTAGTGTTCATCGTGTAGCTTGGGAAATGCTGTTCCAGGCAGGTCAGAAGCATAAGGCTAAGATAGTCATGGATAAGTCTTTAGATAATGTCTATTATGCCTCAGAACTCATTGACTTGTTTGATGATATTTTATTCCTCAATGTGGTTCGTGATCCTCGCGCTCAGGTAAACAGCATTAATCGCGCGATTATTCATGACTATGACCCTCTTCTCAATACAATGTCTTGGGTTAAAGCTCATGATCAAATACAAGGGATCATTGAGAAACATCCTGAGCGAGTTCTCACTATAAGATACGAAGACTTTTTGACTAACCAAGAAGCTATTTTATATAAAATATGTCAGTTCTTTGGCATTGAATTTTTAGATTCAATGATGGATGTAGGCAGCTCAAAAGAAGCAAAAAATATTTCGGTTCTATCTGCTTTGTGGGAAACCAATAGTTCTGCACCTATCCCTGCATACATTGATAAGTTCAAAAAGACGATGAGTCCCGAAGAAATTGAGATTATTGAAACTATTGCCGGGGATTACATGGACTATTATGGCTATGAAAAAATGACTCCTGCGAATGCTAATGTAACCCCTGAAGCGATCGCCGAAGCTAGAAGACGGAGCGAACCCAAAAAAGAAGAGGCTTGGTCTGAATTACAAGCAAAAGATCCTCGTGACTATCAATTGAGAAAATTTCGTTCCGATTACTTAAAGATGGTTAAGAAGAGACTTTTAGAGCAGCAGATTGAAGTACTGAATCGAGTTGAAAGTGCCACCACTTCAAAAATTGCCTAAAGATTATCGTGGTAAGCAACTGTCGATTAATTCTCATAGTTGCTCCAGATTAAATCAAACTAGCCTTAGGCAGATAGTATCTACAACCATATTTCTTTCTCTAGATAATATTGTGCAAACATAGACAGCTTTAATTTCTGCTTTAGAGGAAACAATGCCTCAAGGCAAAGTTAACTGAAGATCTAGGCGTAAACGCAACTAAATATTATCTACTCTATCGATCTACCTAAATTAACTATTGACCAGCAAAAATAAAGGAGAATTCAGTTATGATCCAAGCTACCGTCACCCAAACAGGGTTAGATTACAACCAAATTCAGTCAGAATATGAAGCCAAAAGCCCTAGACAAATTCTAGAATTCGCCCTCAATAAATTTGATAACATTAGCATCTCGTTTAGTGGGGCAGAAGATGTTGTCTTAATTGATATGGCTTCTAAGATCACTAAAAATCTTCAGGTATTTTCTATTGATACAGGTAGATTGCATTCTGAAACATATCAATTTTTGGAACAAGTAAGACAACGTTATAATATCGAGCTAGAAATATTATTTCCAGACTCGCAACAAGTTGAACAGTTAGTTAGAGAAAAAGGATTTTTTAGCTTTTACGAAGATAATCACAAAGAATGTTGTGGAATTCGTAAAGTTCGTCCTTTACGTCGAAAACTAGCTACTGTCGATGCTTGGATTACTGGTCAAAGGAAGGATCAAAGTCCTGACACTCGCGCCAATATTCCCGTGATTCAGTTAGACACAGCATTTTCTTCGGAAAATCACAAGATCGTCAAGTTTAACCCCCTGGCAAATTGGACATCGGCACAAGTTTGGCAATACATCCGTCATTTTGATGTGCCATATAATCCTTTGCATGAAAAAGGGTTTGTGAGCATTGGTTGTGAACCCTGTACCAAAGCCGTTTTGCCTAATCAGCATGAACGAGAAGGTCGTTGGTGGTGGGAAAATGCTGCTGATAAGGAATGTGGTTTCCATAAAGATAATCTAAAAAGCTAGGCTTAATCAAGAAGTCCAATTATCGGAAAACTTGGGGAGTAAAGAAAACAGAGTCTAACCCTGTAAATTTATACCCCAAAATACTAGAGTTAACCCTTAAAGCCGTAAAAGCCGATCTCAGCATAATCTTTACTATCAATTGCCAAGAGAATTAGGCTTCACCAAAAAATCGTTATTTGATTCATAGGCGATATTTAACTTCTGTCAGGCTTGGACAAGCTATCACAATTCTGTTTAGCTTTACTGGCTTTTACTACTATGTAATCAACTTAATGTTGATTCAAATCTGATTTAGTCTAAGCCAAAGTAATCAATTATTTTTTATCGGTCAAAATAATTATTTTTATTGGAAATCAAGGGATGCAAGACAAAATGAACATTACTATGGTGAAAAAAATTAGACCAGACGGCAGCTTATGTCGCAAGTCAGCAGAAGTAACTCAAAAGCTTGATCAGCTTAACCTAAGCGATCGCATCAATAGGGTGGTTTTTGCTGATGAGAGAGAATATTCTAGTCCAGGACTAGAGTTGGCGAGAAGACATGGAGTTCAGGCAGCACCATTTTTTATCGTGGAGCAAGAAAATGGCACCCGAGTTTATACGAAGTACTCTCGTTTCTTTAAGGAAATCTTAGGACATCAAACTTCAGAAAGCGACGAAATTCAAGAGATTATGGCGCAGCATCCAGACTTAGATTTTATTTAAAGAATTTGATTACGGTCACCAATATAGATTTAAAGTTACAGAACGCTTTATTATAATTGTTAATTATCCAAATAAGCGTTCTATTTTTAATGACAACAACGATTAACACCGAACATCTCAAAGCAATTGACGATCAACTTTCAAAACGTCCTATTGCTCTTGATCCTGGTGGATACTATGTTATTTATCTAGACAGAGATGCTGAGCTGATTTGTGCCAAGCACTATACTAATATAATCAACGATCGCGGTTTAGCAGTAGATCCAGAAACAGGAGAAGTAATTGCTTGCGGCGGAGCAAAAGTTGAGCGTACTGTGGAAAAGCTTTACCAAGCCAGAACTGCTAAAGAACTCTGTGTAAGGGTGATTGAAGAAGCTCAACCCTGTCCCATCACCATGTTAGACCACGCTGCCTATTTGGGACGGGAATTTACCAAGGCTGAGTATGCTTTAGTTAACGGAATAGAATACGTTCAGGACTAATTGCCAAAGCCAACATACCAGTAGTAGGTAGCCATAGGAACAATTGTAGCCACAATTAAGAAGCCAATTACCCAGATCGTAGCACTGCCTTGATCCGTGTCTTCAGCTTTGGTAAATGTGCCTTCAATTTGGATCTCATCTTCCATGATTGGCGGACCTGGATCTTCTTGTCCCGAAAGTACCGCAACTAAGCGATCGCCAGCATCAATAAAAGCCTGGTTATATTTGTTGCCTTTGCGAATGTTATAGCCGACAGTATCATCAACGATGCTTTCTGCCACTTCTGCACCGATTAAATTTTGGGCAGATTCACCTGAACGAATTGCGACATTGTTAGTCAGAGTATCTAATACCAAAAGGGTTTGTTTAGCTTGAACTGTTGTATCAGGATACCAATCCTTAAAGATCTCTTCGGCCAGAGTTTCGACGGTTTCACCATAGTCAAGACGACGAATCGCCACCATTCTGACTTCTTGACCTGTTTGGGTAGCCAACTCTTGGAAAGTTTTGGTTAGCTTACTTTGGTTGGCACTACTAATAGCATCGGCTGTATCAACTACCCAAATTTTGTCGGGATTAAAATCTGGTAAATCAAACAATCCTGTGGCGATCGCAGGTGTCGCGACACAGAATATAGCGATCGTCAATAATAAAGTTGATAAGACAGATTTGATCATGTTTCGTAACTGTAAATCTGACAGTCTTGCCGACAAAAGATTTATTATCATTGTTGTTCTCGAATAACTACTTACTTTAAAGAATATATTTAGCCATCAACAAAATATCAATCTGTTGTGTGCCTATTTAAATAATAAAGCCCAGAGTTACCCCTAGGCTGGAACATCTGAGGTTACTCAGTGCAAAGTTATGCATACCCTGAATTGGGCAATTTTGGCTCAAACAGGCTGCTTAAAGTCCAATTAATTCCTTAATACCACCCAAATAGACAGAGGAAAGCAAGAAGTAAGCGAAGAAGGCTCCACCGCCTCCTCCAAGAAAGAAACCAGTCGCGAATTCACTCCAGCCTTCCTTAGAAGCAAAAGCTGATGATACTTTTCCCGTAGTTACTGTTTCAGTAGGCTTCCCACCCATAGCGCTAGCATATAGCGATAGACACAAGGTTAGAATAATTACTAAACCAAAAGATGATAGTAAGGCTGCAATATCAGCATATTCAGTATTTCTTAACGGACCTAAAACTAAAAAGGGACCATATAATAAGTATCCGTGTGCCATACCTACTTCTAAGCCTCGGCGCAGTGGTGCCAATCCATCGCGATAAGCAGGAAGGTTGCGGATTAGAGACAGACTAATTTCGGAAGAATTTAGCGGTGTGGCTAAATTTCCAATTTGAGGATCCCCAGGGGGCTGAATCGCATTGTATTCGTTCATAAAGTTGATGTTCTCCTTAAATTTATCGGATTCGACGAACCCTTTAAATAGCATCACTTTAACTTGGTTTATGTTCGCTTTTTGTTAAGAATCTTTATAACTAAACCTAATCGGGCTGACGTTCACAGTAATATCCATGTTGATAACAATATAATGGGAAAATTAATATGATTGGCGATTACGCAGCATCCTGGTTACCCGTAGCAATGGTGCCCCTTGTTGGCATTGTCGGTGCAGCAGTTTCGATGGCTCTCTTATTTATCTATATTGAAGGTGAAGCTGAAGCTTAAGTAAGGTTGTAATTTAACTTTAGTTAAGTAACCTACCGATCAAAAATTAATACTCTTCCTATTAAAGGAAGGGTATTTTTTAATACATAATTGTTATCTTAAATTTGCTATTCAAGAATTTTTCATCTCAAAATTTTTTCTTGCCGATCGCAGATAAATAGAGTTCCCGAAGCAACACAAAGAGGAATAGTTACTAAATTAATTAGGGGAATACTAATTAGTCCCAAACAAACTATGGCAAAACGACCACGAGCACGCAGGTTTCGGAAGACAATTTTAAGTTTTTGACGGAATTGCAAACGTCTTCTTTCTAAACAAGAATCAAGAAAGTCTAAACAGATAATCGTCACAGTTAATGCAAATGAGCCAATGCTAGAAATAACAGTACCAACCCCTGGAAAAAAATTAATTAGTAGTAATGGTATTCCTACTAGAGCAATTAAAACTAGCTTTTTTAGTTCATATAAAATTGCTCGACCTAAATCACTAAAGATATTTAATTCGATTAATTCTACTTTTCCTGTGCGGTACTTTTCTAATTGTTCTGATAATTGACCATACCAAGGTGCCCCGAGTAATACACCAAATTGGGTCAAGACAAATCCTGTAGCAATCAATAAAATTACAACTAACACGAAGCGAATAATGGCAATTGAACCAGTAACAAAGTAGGTTAAAAAACCCAACCACTGAGGTAAGCTCGCAATTAATTGATTAAACCATTGAGTCAAATCTCCCTCCACACCATCAACAATTTGCCACCCAAAATACAACAGTCCGCTATAAAGAGCGATCGCCACAACAATATTGACAATAATCGGGATTACAATATATTTAATTAATTCAGGTTTTTTAATAAAGGTAACTAAGGCTTTGAGTGGATAAGTAGCCCCGTCAATGGTACCAAATCCACCTAATATTTTCTTAATAGTTTTGAACATCTGGTAATTTATGCGATACCTTAGGTATTTGAGCGATTAATATGTGATCAAATTAAAATTTAGCTATTTAGATATTATTATAATTTTTATTATTATGGCGTTACGTTATTAGTTTAGGACGATCAGATATCGTCTTTTAGGGAACAGGGAACAGGGAACAGGGAACAG
>JBCDEP010000229.1:0-7459 GCA_039179675.1 Cyanobacteria bacterium P01_G01_bin.67 | reverse complement strand
TGTATCAGATAGCCACAAGCCACCCGTGGTTGGGTTCAAGCCACCTTTAAAGGTCAAGAAGTCAGAATACACACCCCAGTTCAAAGTGAAGAAAGGTCTCAACCCCTCTGCAAAACTTGGATATAATTCCGCCATCTTACTCGAATCCAAAATGAACTCATGAGGCAGTGGAATATCTGCTGGGGCAACTCCTGCATCTAACAGCTTATTAACTGGCAAAGATACGTGGATTTGGTGTCCAGCCCAGCCCAAAGAGCCCAAGCCTAATAAACCAGATAAATGATGGTTCATCATTGATTCCACATTTTGGAACCATTCTAGTTTGGGTGCTCTTTTGTGGTAGTGGAACCAGCCAGCAAAGATCATCAGAGCCGCCATCACTAACCCACCAATAGCTGTGCAGTATAACTGGAAGCTATTAGTGAATCCTGAAGCTCTCCAAAGATAAAAGAAACCCGACGTGATTTGGATTCCGTGGAAGCCGCCACCGACATCGGCATTAAGAATATCTTGACCAACAATGGGCCAAACTACCTGAGCACTGGGTTTAATTACAGTGGGATCTAGAAGCCAAGCTTCATAGTTGGAAAAGCGGGCTCCGTGGAAATACATTCCGCTTAACCAAACAAAAACCACCGCTAAATGACCAAAGTGCGCGCTAAATATTTTTCGCGAAATATCTTCTAAGTCACTGGTATGACTGTCAAAATCATGAGCATCAGCGTGAAGATTCCAAATCCAGGTGGTTGTTTTAGGTCCCCTGGCTAAAGTTCGGTCAAAGTGACCTGGCTTACCCCACTTCTCAAAAGAAGTAGGTACTGGATCTACATCAACTGTTACCTTGACTTTCGCCTCGTCTTTTTGAGGACTAATTGTCATGAGGATTCTCCTCTCAGGGCAATAGATTTTAGATTTAGATTTTCCTATTCTGAAGAACAGGTTTTTTATTATGTAAAAAGTCCAGCGAAAATCACTGCTTTCTATATAACCTTAGCTTGCTCTCCCTTAATAGGTTTTAGGTTCAAGCTACAGGCATTACTTTATATGATCATAAGACTCAGATCTCGGGAACCTGGGGAAAGCTTAACAAAATTTTAAATGGATGTGAATATTGATCTGACAAGGTTTTCACCACCAAATTTTTTCGGCAAAAGTATACAAAACAAAAACTATCTTTATAAAAAGCAACATGTTAGCCAGGGGACGAATCTTGTTTGCCTTGCGGTAATTTAATAATAGGTAAAGAATAATTTCTGGTTAGACAATTAACCTGCAAATTTTTATTGGCAACGCTATAGATAAATATCAATGAAAACTATCAAAGTTGTTGTGTTTTTGCTGTTACTGAGTTGTTTAGTTAGTTGCGGACAGCTTAACAGGAATAATGCTTTGAATAAAGATCTACTTCATAATTCTGTTGCCACAGCATCTGCTGAGAGCAATTTGGCTGAAGTGGCTCCTCCAATAATTATTAAAAATCTGGAGCGAAAGTTAGAAAAATATACTCCTCAGGTCAACATTATTGCTCCTCAAGCAGACCAAATTTTTGACCAAACTAATATTGAGATCGTTATAGAAGTAGAAGACCTGCCTGTATTTCGTGATGATAAATTAGGGTTAGGTAATCATGTGAATTTGGTTGTTGATAAAGAACCTTTGCAGTCAGTATATAGTCTAGATGAGCCAATTCTAATTAAAAACTTAGCTCCAGGAACTCATACTATTCGGGCTTTTGCCGTTCGTCCCTGGGGGGAATGTTTCAAAAATAAGGAGGCTTATGCCCAAACAACTTTCAGTATTTTGACGTCAACAGATGACAACCATCCTCAACCTAGTGTTCCTTTACTAACATATAGCAGTCCAACAGGAACTATTGGAGCCGAGCCATTATTATTAGACTATTATTTGACTAATATTGAGCCAAATGAGTTGTCAGCAAATAATCAAAATGTAGCAGGCATAAATGTTAGAGCTACAGTAAATGGGAGCAGTTTTATCCTCGAAGACTGGCAACCGAGATATTTGACAGGGCTAAAGTTAGGCGAGAATTGGATTCAGTTAGAATTAATTGATGAAGCAGGCAATAAAATTGAAAATAGTTTCAATGACACTGTCAAAATTGTTAGTTACGATCCACAGCAGCAAGACAGTTTAGCCAAGCTATTCAGCAACAAAATTGATCTGGCAGAGGCTCAATCCATAGTAGAGCAAAAATACTATATTCAGCCAGTAGGAACTCCAGAAATTATCGATTTGGAAGACAGTGCCGAACCAGAAGCTGATATTGAGACAACAGACAAATTAATTGAGCCACAACTAAGCGATCGCTCTGAGGATAATACCCAGGGAGAAGAGCCAGCTATTTCTGCACCCCCTATTCTAGAATCTGAGCAGCCAGAGATGGCAACTCCAACAGTAGACTTCCAGCAAAATATTGCGACTAAAATAAATTCTCCCTCAGCATCAAAAGATATTGCAGATACATCACCCACATCAGATTTGAAAACGATGCCAATTACAGCGGAAATGCACGAGACTATCAAGGGAGCTGAAGTGACAGAAGCCACTCCCCATCAGGAAGAATCTGTGGTTGACAAGATTGACATTGTCATTCCTGAAATAGATTCAATCGAGATCGATGAATCAGAAATTGTAATCAAAACACCCCAAATCCAACCCGAGCAAGATTCAAAGGAATTAGAAACTAATCAACCAGTATCTCTATGGTGGAAAAAGCTACTCGTCAATTTACGCCGCACAATTGAGGCGATCGCCAACAAATTACCTGGTGAAGCATAGTCAAGATATATGAATTAAAAATTATCTGGCTATTGTCCTCCAGATTCCATAAACCAAAAATCTTGTTAACAATTAGAAGAATAAGGCTACGTTTACCTTTAAAATAATTTACTGCACTAACTAAGGCATTAAACCTAAAGCGATCGCTTTGAGGAGATAGCTGAAGTCGGTAATATCCTTGCCGCATTTCACTCCAAATCATTGAGCTTAAAGGTAATAAAACAAGACTCAAGGGAATTAGACAACAATTCATGACTATGGCAAAAGTTCTCGTCTCCGATCCTATCGATCAAGCTGGTATCGATATCATCTCTCAAGTCGCCGAGGTAGATGTAAAAACTAAGCTGCCTTTAGAAGATTTAATCCGCATAATTCCCGAATATGATGCTTTAATGCTGCGATCGGGTACTCAAGTTACAGCAGAAGTAATTGAAGCTGGAACTCAATTAAAAATCATTGGACGTGCTGGTGTAGGAGTAGATAATATTGACGTTCGCGCTGCTACTCGTCATGGCATTGTCGTGGTTAATTCTCCAGAGGGGAATACGATTGCTGCGGCTGAACACGCCTTAGCGATGATGCTTGCTTTATCTCGTCAAATACCCGATGCTAACCAGTCCGTTAAAAATGGTAAATGGGAACGTAAAAAGTTTATTGGGAATGAGGTTTATAAAAAAACCTTGGGTGTAGTAGGTCTGGGAAAAATTGGCGCGCATGTTGCCAAAGTGGCTCGTGCAATGGAGATGAAGTTGCTAGCCTACGACCCGTTCGTTTCCGCTGAGAGAGCAGAAAGATTGGGCTGTAGCCTCGTAGATCTAGACTTATTATTTCAAGAAGCCGACTACATCACCTTACACATTCCTAAAACACCAGAGACAGCTAATCTGATTAATGCAGCAGCACTCTCCAAAATGAAGCCTCACGTCAGGATAATTAACTGCGCTCGGGGTGGAATCATAGACGAATCTGCATTGGCAGAAGCACTTCAAGCAGATAAAATCGGCGGCGCCGCACTAGATGTTTATGATAGTGAACCTTTGGGAGAATCACCATTAACAGAAGTAGGCTCAAACCTAGTATTAACACCTCATTTAGGAGCCTCTACCGCTGAAGCACAGGTGAATGTGGCAACTGATGTTGCTGAACAGATCAGAGATGTTTTACTAGGACTTCCTGCACGCTCTGCTGTAAATATTCCTGGTTTAAATCCCGATGTAATGGCAAAGCTTCGACCTTATTTAAGACTGGCAGAAACTTTAGGTACTATGGCTGGTCAACTGGCAGGAGGTCGAATTGATGAATTAAATATTCGTTTACAGGGAGAATTAGCCAATAACGACAGTCAACCAATCATTGTTGCTGCTTTGAAAGGATTGTTATCCCAGGCACTAAGAGAACGAGTAAATTATGTCAATGCCGCTATCGAAGCCCAAGAAAGAGGGATTAGAGTCATTGAAACCAAAGATAGCTCTACCCGTGATTACTCTGGTGGCTCTTTGCATGTAGAAGCTCAGGGAGCAAATGGTAAACATTCAGTTACGGGGGCATTACTCAGTGAAGGAGAAATCAGAATCACTAACCTAGATGAATTTCCCATTAATGTTCCTCCTAACGATAATATGTTGTTTACCTTGCATCGCGATATGCCAGGTATTATCGGCAAAATAGGTTCTTTGCTAGGTAGTTACAACGTTAATATTGCCAGCATGCAAGTAGGACGTAAAATCGTTCGGGGAGAAGCTGTCATGGTATTAAGTCTAGACGATCCCCTACCAGAAGGAATTCTGCAAGAGATTACTAAGGTAGATGGCATTAGAGATGCTTATACTGTAAAGCTATCCGTCTAACAGATAAACATCTTCCGCTAAGTCCAGAGCATTAGAGAGGAGTGTTTGTTTATGGCAACAAAGTTGGTGAATATATTATTCCCCTGATTTGTTGTCCAATGAACTATGTAAACAATTAGGTTGATTTTTCTAAATTGACAAAAGCTAAGTTTCCAAGACAGATTGGGCAAACTATTAGTGGAACCAAGTGAATAAAGTAAATAGTGGATAAAGCTGAAATCTTGACCTAAAGTAGTTAGGATATCTGTTGTAATTTCAGGTTACTAGTGAAAACTAAACTCAATGAGCAACTCGATAACCTAAGCGATCGCAATCAGAAAAAGCCAATTTAAGGTTCAACTTAGATAATTCTTACATAGCTTATAATCTAAAAATTCATGTCTAATCGTTGGTGGGAGATCGTCGTAAAATGCGAGCCAGTTCTGGAAGAATCAGTCTTTTGGCGACTCGAAAAATTTGGTTGCTCGGGAACAGCTACCGAAATCAAAGTTTTGGATGAGGAGCAAAATCTTGAATCTGATTCAAATGATAAACAGATTCTGATCAAAACTTATATTCCAGAAATAGACACCCAATTGCTGGATTTAGCTGCTTTATCTTTATGGTTAGAGCAAGATGCTAAACTACTAGAAGTATCAGTACCCGAAGCTCAATGGCAGTTAATAGAAGAAGAAGATTGGGCTAGCGGCTGGAAAGATTATTGGAAACCAATGGAAATTGGCGATCGCTTTTTGATCTGTCCTGCCTGGGAGACTCCTGAAACAGAATCAGATAGGCTTATATTACGCCTCGATCCTGGTGCAGCTTTTGGTACAGGAACACATCCCACAACTCAACTTTGCCTTGAATCACTAGAAATGCGCCTTTCAGAAAATGCCGATAGTCAAATTCTGGCAGATATTGGCTGTGGTTCAGGAATTTTAGCTTTAGGCTCAGCTTTACTTGGAGCCAAAAAAGTTTTTGCAGTGGATACCGATGCTTTAGCTACCAAAACCTGTCGGAGCAATTGCCAACTTAACCAAATTAGCCGTGACAGCATCATGGTTCGTGATGGTAGTATCGAAAAGTTAATTGAAACAGGTGAAACTTTTGATGGCATCATCTGTAATATTCTTGCTGATACCATCATTGAATTGTTTCCTCAGTTTAACCAAATAACTCATGAAAAAAGCTGGGCTACACTAAGCGGAATTTTGCTAACTCAAGCTGATCAAATTGCGGATGTTGTTGAACATCAAGGATGGACTGTTGCCGCACTATGGAAAAGGAAAGACTGGTGTTGTTTCAATATAAGACGCTCAGAATACTAGTTGGCTAGAGTCAAAATATCTACTCCATCCTTAGTGACAGCGATAGTATGTTCAAATTGAGCGGATAGCTTACCATCTTTGGTAATGGCAGTCCAGCCATCATCTAACATCACAGCTTCCCAGGTTCCTTCGTTGATCATTGGCTCAATCGTAAATACCATTCCTGGTTTAATTTTTCTTTTTTGCCTGGGATCGTAATAATGAGGTATCTGCGGTGCAGTATGGAAAATATGACTGACTCCATGTCCAACAAAATCTCTAACTACTGAAAAACCTTGCTGTTCAGCATGTTCTTGGATTGCAGCACCAATATCGTTAATTCTGGCTCCAGGTTTAACAGCTGCAATTCCGAGTCTTAAGCACTCTTCCGTAACCTCAACCAATTTCCGCGCCTTGACTGAAGGCTCTCCCACAAAAAATGTTTTAGAAGTGTCTCCATGATAGCCATCGACAATTGGAGTCACATCAATATTGATAATATCGCCATTTTTGAGTATTTGCTTAGCATTAGGAATGCCATGACAAATCACTTCATTTACACTGGTGCAAAGAGATGCTGTAAAAGGATTATCTTTAGGTCCATATCCAAGAGGTGCACTAACAGCCCCCTTCTCTTGCGTCCATTCTTCGGCTGCATCATTAATCTCCAGAGTACTTACTCCAGGCTTGACCATTGGCTCTAAATAATCCAAAAGTTCTGCTGCCAAAGCTCCTGCTCGGCGCATTTTTTCAATTTCTCTGCTGGAAAGGAGGGTGATTTGTTCAGTTCCCATTACTCGTATTTCTATGCCTAATGCTTACTATGTGTAATGTCTAGTCTATCAATTCTTGATCTTTGAATTACATAGCAATCTCTGGTGATGAGTATTTGTAGTCACTAAAAAAAGACCTAGATATTTCTAGATCTTTATAAAGTTTGTAACTACTACCAAAAAATGATTGATTTAATTATCTTGATAAATTTCGTCGAGTTGTTTTTCTTCCAGCTCATTTTGTTGAACAGAATCCAACAACTCATTTAATTCTCCCAAAGATTCATCAGAAATTTGGGTTAACTCATCCAGTTTTTTATCAATAGCATCTAGGGAGCTCAGTTCATCAGATTCTGGCTCAACATCTTCAAACTGCAAATCTGAGACTTGTGAATCAACCCCTGATTCGTTATCTATCAGTTGACTATCTTCAGCGAATGCTCCCATCAAATTCTCAAATTCTTCATCATTAGAGGACGTTTCTTCAAAACTAAATTCCTCAGATTCGGAGTGGATGTCGGAAATGCTATCCAAGCTCAATTCTGCGTCAGATTCACTTTCGTCAATAAATTCAACTATGAACTCATCGGTTTCCGAGGAATTGATAGTTTCTTCTTCAAGACTCAATTCACCATGATCGGATGTCAAACCGAATTCTTCAACATCATGATCTTGTTCTAAAGTTAATTCCGACTCAGGCTCAATGTTTTCTTGAATTTCTGCTATTGACTCTTCGGTGCCAAAACTGAAT
>JBCDEP010000069.1:0-29513 GCA_039179675.1 Cyanobacteria bacterium P01_G01_bin.67 | reverse complement strand
GCAAATCATGCAGCATTAGTTAATAGATTTATACCACACGTTTATATTTCTAATTCTGCAACAATCTAGTTTTTTAGAGATAGGAGAACAAACAAAAATGGCTTATGAATTACCATCTCTTCCATATGACTACACTGCTTTGGAACCATTAATTTCTAAAAGCACCTTAGAATTTCATCACGATAAACATCATGCTGCGTATGTCAGTAAATACAATAACGCAGTTCAAAGAACAGAATTAGATAGCAAACCGATTGAAGAAGTCATCAAAGCGGTCTCTGGAGATACCAGTAAAGCAGGATTATTTAATAATGCTGCCCAAGCCTGGAATCATACTTTTTATTGGCAATGTATGAAACCTGATGGCGGTGGTACTCCTACAGGAGAATTAGCTAAAAAAATTGAGGCTGACTTTGGTAGTTTTGATAAGTTTGTCGAAGCTTTCAAAAATGCAGGCGCAACCCAGTTTGGTAGCGGTTGGGCTTGGTTAGTTTTAGATGGAGATACTCTTAAGATTACTAAAACCCTCAATGCAGATAACCCCTTAACTAGCGGACAAGTCCCCCTGCTAACGATGGACGTTTGGGAACACGCCTACTATCTCGATTATCAAAATAAACGTCCTGCCTATATCGATGATTTTCTGGGTAAATTGGTTAACTGGGATTTTGTCGCTCAAAATCTGGCTGCTGCCTAAATAAATTACTGGCGGATATCAAAATATCCGCTGCTACT
The DNA here is from genome assembly GCA_039179675.1 of Cyanobacteria bacterium P01_G01_bin.67. Classification (GTDB taxonomy): domain Bacteria; phylum Cyanobacteriota; class Cyanobacteriia; order Cyanobacteriales; family Xenococcaceae; genus Waterburya. The sequence continues at coordinate 28,778 of JBCDEP010000069.1, read as the reverse complement.
AATCAAAAATTGAATCCAAAAAACCGTGACTAAATTTCAATCCTCTCAAAAGCACAATATTCCCCAATGGCAATCCCACAAAATGAGGCAAATAATTATTGATCGCTGGCGAGAGATCTGGACGGTAGTAGAGAAAAGAAATAAAGGGAGAAAATTTAATTAGACTCAATTAAATTATGCAACCTAATTATCCTCAAATTATTCTCTCTTTTGCCTATCGTGGCTGCAAAGTAGAAATAGACCGTGATGAATTGGATGGATATTGTATCTATGCAGCTTGGGTCAACCACGACGAAGGCTGTGCGGTAGCTGTTCCAAGTGCGATGACGACTAAAGATGCGATTCGTCAAGCCAAACACTGGATTGATCGCAAGTATCAATCTGCTTGATTATAGTCATTGGTACATTGTCGTTAAATTACGGTGACTGGGGAACGCCAGTCACCCTAGAGGTCAGACCCCAAGTCGCGCAGAAAGCAAAGCTTTTCCAGTCGTCGGAGACGACGTTCCTTTAAGGTAACGGTGACAACGACGATTTATTCCCCAGATTGGAGATTACTTTTGCCTTGCATCACCATAGAAATTAATTGATGTAAAGTAAAATACGGTTATTTGTGATAAAAAGTAATTGAAACAAAAATGTGTTTACAATTTAAATAAATTTAACAATCATCAATTTACGGTACTGCGTAATACTGTGGTGGATATGGGATTCGATACCGCCAAGATGAATAACTTTACCAGAGTCAGCGAACCCGTTGTTCCACCGACAGAAATGTCCAAGCGCACTAAAGTTGCGATCGCTGGTGTGACAAATCCGACAATTTTGAGCTATCTGAACTTATTAAATGCCAATGATTTTGATGAGTTGATTAAACTATTTGCTGATGATGGCGCATTGCAGCCTCCTTTCAAAAGACCAATTGTGGGCAAAGATGCGGTACTCAAATTCTTCAAAGAAGAATGCCCCAATCTTAAACTAGCTCCTGAGAAGGGTATTGCTGAACCAGCAGAAAATGGTTATACGCAAATTAAAATTACAGGAAAAGTTCAAACTCCTTGGTTTGGTGCTGGTGTAGGGATGAATATGTCCTGGAGATTTTTACTTAATTCCGAAAATAAAATTTTCTTTGTGGCGATCAATCTGTTGGCATCTCCAAGGAATTACTCAATCTAGCTCGATAATTACTTTTAGACTTTTCAAAATGGTTTTTGTCAATTAACTGCAATAACAATTTGCATTAGCTATAATCTGAATCTATTTGAGGTCATCATCAATGTTAGAAGTCAGCAAAAAACAATTGTCGGCAATGGAGGAAAAAATTGCCCAACAAGCTTTGCAAAAAGCTCACAAGAGAGAAATTTCTGCCTTAGTTGCTCACGTTCGCGATCGCGCTAGTTATTTAACAGAAATAGAAGATTTGTGGTATTTGCACGATTTATTAAGTACCAAAAAGTATGAAATATGATGGGAAATATGTTTACAACTTTGCTACTTTCGTCTTTGATTGTGCCAGGTTAGTTCAAAAAGGCTGATTGACCCTCGAAGACCTTCACGGTTTACCATCAGAAATATTATCTAAAATATCTGCTATAGCACGAATGTAGAATGGCAAGTATCAAATAAAATTGATTTAAACTTTTTGATTTAAGGTATTATAGAAGTCAAGAATTAAAGAATCGGTTCTAATGGAGAGCAGCCATTAGAAGTAATGGGGAAAGTTCGGTGTAAATCCGTCGCTGTCCCGCAACTGTGATGAGAATATTCGAGTTCTCTAAGTCAGAATGCCCGCCGATGTTAACACTACATAAACGAACCAATCTGCGAGGTACAGATGTTTAAATACTTTCTAGTTTCAACAACTATCTATTCTCTGTTTAGCATATTTCTTACCAAGTTACGGCAGACGACAGAGTAATTATTATTAAACAAAGTTTTGCAGAGATTTTTCAAGCGATTGCCATCGGACTATTTTGAGTAAATTGATGATTACTCAAGCTATTTAGCTAGCAATATATACAACTAAATTGACTTCTATAATTGCTAAAAATAAAGCTAATAATCATCAGAAAATAGTGTTTTAATCGCGATATCTAATAAATCTGCTCTGGTAAAACCCAACAAATAATTAACCAGTTAATAGGTTATGAGATTGTAATTAATCTAGTCAGTAGAAATGAGAAAAGCATTCTCTTATCTAATGATTTATTATATCGGCAATCTAGTTAATGCCACGATGTTTTAGATGCCAATTCGATCTCGATTTTATTTCTATTGTTAGTCAAATTTTAGTGACTTTTTCTGATAGAAAATATACGGCATTGTGAAATAAATATCAATTCAACACATACCAAATAGTAAATAGAATGCGACACATCATGTAAGGACGAGCCGCCGTTTGACCCCAATCACCCCGCCTGAATATTACCAAAGCGTTTGTTTTGCTTGGTCAGAATTTCAGCTATCTAGCTCCAATCTGTCTTCTACTAATATCTAACTTACCTATTTTTGAGAAATCACCATGACCGAACACACATTATTAGTTTGTAGCCTGTGTCGCTTTTCCGAGACTCAAAACAAAAAACATGGACTCTCTGGGGGACAGCACCTGATTGAAGAATTGCAAAAGGGCTTAGAAAAATGCGAATGGAGCGATCGCCTGACTATTAAACCCGTATCTTGTATGGCGGCTTGTCGTCGTTCTTGCGCCGTAACTTTAGCGGCTACTGACAAACTGACTTTTATTTTGAATCAGCTTGCGCCTGTAGAATCGGCACCTGAATTATTAAAATTTGTCGAGCAATATGTAACCTCCCCCAAGGGAAAAGTACCTTATAGAGAGCGTTCCCGAGTCATTCAGCAAGCTACGGCATTTATATTACCGCCGCTGTCTAATTCCCATTAAAGAGGAGTTACAAGGGGTCTGCGTAATAATGCCAAAAATCAAGCTAGGTCATGGCAGTTGTCTCTGTAGTAGGGTTAGCTGCCATATTGGCAATTTCGCGATCAATGAAAAAGATGCCCTGTCCTTCTGTTCCAATCAGTTTAATTTTATCGAGAATGCTTTTAAACAAAAATTCTTCTTGATGTTGTTCTGCCACATACCATTGAAGAAATTGCAGGGTTGCGTAGTCAGGTTCGGTATTGGCTAAGTGGACGAGATCGGTAATTTTTCTGGTTACAAGTTGTTCGTGTTCGTAGATCTTCTCAAACATTTCTCTCAGAGAATTAAAATCTCTTGGTGGGGCTTGCATACCGTTAATGGTCGCTAATGCACCTGTTTCTTGAAGATAGTTTAGCAGACGACGCATATGAGCCATTTCTTCGTCAGCGTGTTGGCTGAGGAATGTGGCACAACCATCGAGGGATTTATAAGCACACCAAGAACTCATTTGGAGATAGAGATGGGAAGAGTAAATCTCTAAGTTGATTTGTTGATTGAGGTGATCAATAGTTGATTGAGAAAGCATGGTTTCAATTAATCATAATTAATGAACAAAAATACTGGCAGCAAGTTCCCGATCCAAAGCAGCACGGGTGTAGCCGATTTTGACAATATAAGAAGGGAAACGTTGTTCTACAGTCAAATTGCTACCAGGAGTAATACCCAACGCCATTAGCTTGCGCCTGACAATAGCTTCTTTTGTGCGTAACTTAGCCACTGTTTGAATTTGACCAATAGTTACTTTAGATAAGGCATTCATAAGCTGACTCCTAATATATTTAAGCCGAAATTAACGCAATAACCCATCAAAAAAGCGAAGGGAACGATAAAAGCAATCATAGCGGTAGTAGTTTTTAGACCCCTTTCTTTAATCATGATTTGTAACTGTGCAATACAGGGTAAAAAGAGAGTTAAGACGATCGCCGCTACGACTAATTGATTACCTGTTAAACTACCCTGCTGCTGCATATCAAACAGCCCTGCTGCGCCGTAATCTCGACGAAAAAAGCCATAAAGAAATACAGGGGCAGTTGCTGCGGGCATTCCCATCGCCACGGTAAAAGGTTCAATCCCGCTAACGATTAGATCGAAAATGCCTGTGAGTTTACCCAACCAGATAAAAACTGATGCCCAAATAAATAGAGGTAAAATTTCCCAGAAGTACCACTTCATCCGTATCCAAGTTTTAGTCAGGATATTGGTTATTTTAGGTAGCCGTAAGGGAGGGATTTCTAGATAAAATGCTCCTGATTTACCAGGAAACAACTTAGCACTCAAGAAGCCGATAACCAGGAAAATTGCCACAATCAAGCTACCCCAAACTATTAAGGCTGCTGGTTTTTGTGCTAATAATCCTAAGATTACTCCCCACTGGGCAGCACAAGGAACAGCGATCGCCAAGAGAAAAGTAGCAATTAAGCGTTCTCGTTTGGTTTCTAGGGTACGAGTCACCATCGTTGCCATCGTATCGCAGCCTAAGCCTAAAACCATCGGAATTACTGCCCTGCCTGATAGTCCGATTGATTTAAACAAGCGATCAAGCATCAAAGACATTCGGGGCAGATAGCCACTGTCTTCGAGGAAGGAAAACATCAGGAAGTAGGTAGCAACAATAGGGAGGACGATCGCCGTAGCATAGCGAATACCTAAAGTAATAATGCCGTAATCATGGGCAATTAAATCCTGAATCGGTTGCCAAGGAATTATTTGGGCGACAATCTGATTAACAATGGGGTTAATTTGTCCTTCAAAAAAACCTTCAATGCGATCGACTAATTCCCCTGCCCCAAACTCTCCAACAAATTTATAGACTCCAAAGTAAAGAATCAGCATTAAGATTGGAAATCCCGTTAGAGGATTAACCATCAGACGATGGAGAGTTTCTTTAAAACTCTTGGCAGCAGGTTTAGTTTCTTGAATAGTAACTGCTTCCAAACTACGGGCACGTTTTTGTCTAGTTTCGGCGATCGCTAAATCAACAGGATACCTGAGTTTATTTTGCGCTACTGTCAGCAGTATTTCTATTTCTTGCTGCTGTTTATGGTCTTGTTCTAAAGTTTCCCAGACAGTAGGATCTTTTTGAAGTAACAGTAGCGCCAGACTTCGAGGAGACATAGTATATTGCCTTAAGACATTACTTGTTCCCAGATTGCGTAACCAAGATTCAATTGAGGCGATCGCTTGTTCGATGGGTTCAGGATAAGTGATCTGCATACTCATTGGGCTACCTCCAAGCTAGCTAAAGCTGATTCTGACCGAGATGATAAATAATCAAGTATGGTTTGTTTTAGTTCCCGCACTCCTCGATTAAGAGCAGCAGACATCAAAATTACAGGTAGTTCTAACTCAGTTTTCAGAGCCTCTGACTGCACCTTTAGCCCTAAATTATCTGCTTCATCCATCATGTTAATGGCTAAAATCACAGGTAATCCTGCTTCCATTAGCTGAAAGGTTAACGGCAACATCCGACCTAAATTTTTAGCATCAATGACATGAATCACCGCATCAAATGATTCCTGTAATAATAAGTCTCTGGCTACTTTTTCTTCTTCGCTGATGGGCACAAGAGAGTACATCCCAGGGGTATCAATAACTCCAATTTGATGAGCTTTGATTTTAGTGATACCTCGACTTACCTCTACCGTAGTCCCGGGATAATTAGAGACATCGACGTAAACTCCTGTTAGCCTATGAAATAAAACGCTTTTGCCCACATTAGGAGTTCCCACTAAAGCGATATTTCCTTCTACTGCTTCTATTCTCCGATTCCGACGTTTAAAAGTAAATTTTTGCCACCAGCTCTTTTTATTTGTCTTTTTATTTGGCTGGCAATTTTGCTGACATTGATGACAATACATTTTAATAAACCTCTCGCTAACTATCAGGATTAGCCGACAATAATCGTTGCTATGTAGAATCTGATTAGCAATTGTTCCTCAACGTTCTTTTATTATTTATTGAGAATATTTTTTAAAAATATCATGACTAACGGATACTATTAAAGCAGTTTATAAATATTCAAATAATTGCAATAAATTGTTATTAAGTGGGAACCGCTTTAGAGCATGAAGAATAATTAAAAGTAGAGATAAAAGTGTATAGCTAATCAAGTGTGATTACTATAGGCTAAACAAGCATAAAGATTAAGCACAAACTTTTGCAATAGTTACTTTAACAATTTCGTTAGGATAAAAAAACATGAACTAGAGCCTTAAAAATCAAATAGCCTATGTCATTGTTAAATTCAGGTGGTCTTGTTCCCGAGCGAAAATCAGGACAAAATAAAGCAAATTTATCAGTTTTGATTGCTAGTATTCATCAAGAATTATTACCCAATCTCAAAATTAATAGTATTGATCACAATCATCCAGTGGTGGTTGAACAAGTTTTGGCACCTTGGCAACTTCTAGGCACAGGTAATTACGCAGGAGTTTTTTTTCATTCAGATTATGCTGATTTGGTAGTTAAGGTTTATGCTCCTAGTAGGTCTGGGTGGTCAGAAGAGTTAGAAGTATATCAACGTTTAGGTTCTCATGCTGCTTACTCCATGTGCTGGTATGCCGAAAATAATTTTTTGGTTTTGCAACGACTATACGGAATAACTTTATATGACGCGATGCATGAGGGTTTACTAATTCCTCCCCAAGTAATAAAAGATATCGATCTGGCATTAGAATATGCTCGAAGCCGTAATTTACATCCCCATGATGTTCATGGACGCAATGTAATGATGTCAGAGGGGAAAGGATTAGTTGTCGATATCTCAGACTTTCTCAAGCAAGAGCCTTGTTTCGCTTGGTCAGATCTCAAAAAAGCCTACTCTTGGCTATATTTACCTCTGTTTTCTTGGCATCGATTACCACTACCCTACTTCATTTTGGATTGGGTCAGGGGCAGTTATCGTCTCTGGCGACGCTGGTTCAGATCTTGATCATAATTGGGATTAAAAAAGCGATCGCATTATTAAAACTAGAAAATTTTATTAGCGAATTTTTTGCGGGTTAAGCGATCGCATTATTACAATAAAGGTAACAAGTATATTATTCATTAACGGTCACGTTAAGAAGGGGTAGATAAATTTTACAACCTTACCTAAACTACTTATTAGCCGTTTTAACGCGATGTTAACTTTTGTGCTGATTTGGTAGTTTCAGCACCATAGGGAAAAAGCTAATACCGTTTCTCACTTGCCTCTCCCTGGCTCGATCAAAGCCCAATCTCTCGTAAATTAGTACTGCGTAAGACGAGGAGTGAACGCTGATTTCCGAAAGAATAGACTTATTATCACTGCAAATTTCCAAAGCTTGGCGTAGAAGTTCTTTGGCAATTCCTTGGTGCTGAAATTCAGGTGCGACGAAAAGTAAAGAAACATGATTATAGTCTCGCATTTCAATTACTCCCACAATCTTATCTTGCTTCAAACTGATGAGGCTGAAATGATTGGTTTGAGCACGTGCATAAAAGGCACTCGGCTGAATTATAGTTATGAAACTCCTGAACCCCTTCAGATGAATATTCTGGGGCAACGAAATCATTGAAAACACGAGCTATCAGTTCGCTAACTTCGACTATATCTTTCTCGCTCAAAGGTCGGTAAGAGAGAGTCACATCTATCACTAGTGAGAAAAGCTTTTTATTTAATACGTTCAGACTAGTATGCTATGTACCTTGGGTATTAATTTATGCGGTATTCGGCTCTCGGAAAGACTGCTGACTATTGAATTTGACAGAAACTTTCCTAGTCAGTACAACATCAAAAAAGCGATCGCATCCCAATCTTATTTTAAGAAACTAACAAGAATATTACTCGTTAACGTGGCAGCGACTTTTTTTGTGTATCGTGAGTGCTTGAAAATAAACAGATTCTAGTCTGTTTGTAACAACCAAACATTCTCTTTTGCCGCACATTTTCCTTTCAATCCGCCAAGTACATTTGTGCTTTGAATGAGAGTTAAATCATAACTATCTCCGTAGTGTTGATTTAATACCTCGTTACTAATTGAAAAAGGAGGACCTTTCATCAAGTTTTGGTCGTATTCATAGCTAACTAACAACTGAGGGGCTGTTTCCGTAATCTCTGTTAAGTGCGCTGTATATCGATTGCGTATTTCTTGAGGTAGAGCGACCAAAGCTGCTCGATCATAAATGGCATCAACTGTGCCAAGCATCTTGCTAGATAGATCAAATATATTACCGACAAATATATCGATATTTTTGGCGCTGTAGTGTCTTACTTCACCAGCTACTGATATTTTTGGCTCTATTCCAAGCTCCATAAATAATTGCTCAATGGCTATTTCGATCAATTCAGCCCCAGCAACATGATAGCCATTAGAAAGCAGCCAAGCAATATCAAGAGTTTTACCGCATAAGGGCACAAATACACGACTACCTTTAGCTAAAGCAAGCTCTGGGAAATATTTGACTAGTATCGGATTAGCTTCACTTTTGTGGAAACCAAGTTCATTGTTTTGCCACTTCTGAAGCCAGAAACTAGTATCCATGTTAATTCCTTTCGCGATTCACTTACACATAACCTTTATTATGGGTCATCTTTCTGGAAATATAATGTGTCTAGAATAAATTCAAGAATTTTGTCCCAAATAATATCTAGTTTTTTGTATTATAATTTGAAGCTAATTGCAATCTTTTAAAAGATCGAGAGATCGCATTTCCAATATAAACAGATTAATGGTTAGAGCTGCTCATTAATGATACTTGATTGATTATGGCTTTATTCAAGATAGTCTTAATTTCCATCGAAAGGCTTTGACCAAACTGATACGTGATAACGACTGGTGTTTGTAAATGGTTCTTTCTTCCACCCTCCCCATCTTGCTTTCAGCTTTAAATTGGCAATTCTCGCCATAAGATCGAGTTCTGACGCCCAAACATAACGAAAAGGTGTTGAAGACAGCTCCATCTTTTGATTACGAACTCTCATATGATGTGATTTTAGGGATTGAGAAGCAACATCATAAGTATCAATTCCCCAATGATCGTCTTGGAGATCGAATAAATGGTTTGTTTCGCCATAGGGTACTAGCTGAAGAGCAGGAACCATTACCTCAATGACAAAATTACCTCCAGGCTTGAGATGTGAGGCTGCATTTTGGAAGCATTTAACTTGTTCATCCTGAGTTGTAAGATTCATGATGGTATTGAAAATGAGGTATACCAGGGAGAATGATCTTCTGCATGACGTAGTGGCGAAATCACCTTGAGTCACGAAAATACGATCTCCACCAGTTTTCTGGGCAAGTTTGGCAAGCATAGCCTGAGAAATATCTATTCCCTGAACTTCAACGCCTTTCATCGATAGTGGTAAAGCTATTCGACCTGTTCCAATACCAAATTCCAGCGCACTTCCACTACCAGCAAGTTCTGCGAGAAAATCGACGACAGGATCTACTGCTTCGGTACTGAAGGAATCTTCTAGATCGTAATCATATGTTGAGGCAACTCTTTCGTCGAAATATCCATCATTATGCATGGCTCAGATATAAGACGTATAAGGTATTCATTAATGATGTATCCATGCTAACCAATAATTTACTCATACCATAACTAATTGATTGGTAATTTTGTCACGAGTCAAGGGATGTTTACTGTCAACTTCGTAATCGCATTTTCAATATAGACAGATAAAAGCGATCGCTAATTTAAGCTAATGATTTCTAAATTAATGCAAGGTTGTTAAAAATGCCTAAATTCATACATAAGGGCTTGTATGTACGAGATAAATCCAAAGAATTAACTTTTTTGCTGCATATTAATTTCTCCAATATCTACAGCAGTTGAAAGTGCCAAAATCCATTCAATTGCCGAAATTATATCTGCAAGCGGGATGGGAACTTGCTGGTCAAATCTGCCTTCTTTAATATCTGCTAATACTTCCTTTGTAGCGACATTACCAGGATTGATGATAGTGACACCAATTTTGCGATCGCTTAAAGCTATTTTTAATGCCTGTACTGCGCCTCTCAATCCAAATTTTGATGCCGTATTAGCGACCTCGACAGAAGCAGAGTTATCTAGCCCAGTTAATGAGCCAATAAATATGGCGCGTGGGTTATTAGATTTGATAAGATTTTTGGTGAGCTGCCTAGTTAATTCAATTGGAGCAATAGTATTTACAGCGATTACATAGCGAGTTTCTCGATCACAGTTTTTGAAAAAGTCGTACTGTTCGGTAAAAGCTCCATCTTCCCAGACTCCTCCCATGAATAAGAAAGCATCCAGTACAGATTCACCAAGAGTATTCGCAACTAATGTAATCCCTTCGGAGGTAGAAATATCAGCTTGAATCCACTCTCCTGCTACTGGCTGACTTCTCGATACAGAGAAAACGTGATCGCCTTTTTGTGCAAAATGTTTGGCAACAGCAGCACCAATACCCCGACTAGCACCTACAACTAAAATTTGCTTCTTCTCAGATTGCCTTCCGAGTTTTTGCATCATTTATGATTTTGATTTAATTCAGCTATTTTAATTTCATAGTAAATTTTTTTTCGAGCGGTCATATTTTGGATAGAGAGAGGTTAAAAGCGATCGCTGCTCTAATGTTGATTATTTTTAATGTGTTGTTGCCATACTCAACGTAGTCTTTTGGGTTTTATCAACCTTTAGCTCTACCTTAAGGCTTCGATTTTAACCATACCACCTTCAACTGCATCAATCTGGAGCTCAAAATCATACAGCAAACCCATTCCCACTAAAGGCTCTGCATCAGAAGCTGCCACATTAACCGCACCAAAAATCATACAGGTTTTCCTGAGACTGCGACTGCCAAAACGGAAGACTGCTCGTTGTCCAATCCGAATCACCCAAGGCTGAGCATCGGATTCGCGCTCATAAAGACGATCGACTGCTACCATCGGCGTATCAGCTACTTCAAATGCACCTGTTTCAATATCGATCACGACTATTCTGCCTTTATTACCTTCTTCTACTTGCTCGCGCACCTGAGATTCATAAATTTCATTGCCACAGCGAGCAAATTCTTCTTTGCTATATCGTGGTTGTCTTACCGTCATAATGTTTGATCTTATCTCTGTAATTGTCTTTTATTTTAACTTGGAGGTTACAGAGTAGATAAGATTGATAGAGATCCTTCAATTTAAGGTGATAATTTTTAACTCTTTATTGTTTGTTCTCAAAATAGTCTAAGCTAGATTTAACTGAGCAAAAACTCAATTTTGTCTCTACACTCAGGGTTAATAAGAAGATAATGAGCTTCTTCATTGATCCACCAGTCTGGTATTGATATCGTTGGAATAAAAGCAGGATATACATTAAGACAGTTACCCATATTCCTTTGAATTATCAACTCTTTGGAAATCCATGATATCGATCTATCACTAGCAATAATGACAAAAGTAGTATTGTATTGAGAGTTAAGATGATAAAAATATAATGTCATTGCATCAGCAATTGGAAAAGCTTTTCTAGGAAGCAGTAATGTGTGATATCCATACTCTTGCAAGATTTCAGACAAAAAGTTGGCATATTGAACTGTTTGTGCTTCGTAGGCAACATAAATCGATCTCATAGCTAACTACAAAAGCTAGATAGGGGTATCAGAATATTGACTGATAATATCTCAACTTTTGATAAATATCATGCCGAATGAATATAACATCACAATAAAAGCGATCACCTATCGAATATTAATATTCATGCGAGATTAGGATAAGGATTGCTGTCGCTAGAATGGTGCCAAATAGATTGCTCTGCTCTTAAAAGTTGAAGTGAATATTTTGCTTTAAGTCGCTTAACGACATGAGCCTCAAGTATCTTGCCATCAGTGCAAATCTTGTTTCCACAATATAGAAATAGATAAAGTGCGGCTAACTCTTCTAAATCTTTGGATTCTGACTTAATTTCAAAAACATTGTCAGAATACTGAGGTAAATAAATTTGAATTTCTGGATCATCACTTTCACGGTCACAAATGTATAGATCAGTCCAAAAGCGACTATTTACAGGTGTTGAGTTACCTTCAGTACCTACATTTTTGTTACAACTACAAAGAAGATCTATAAAAACTCTAAAGTCTGGTCGGCTCTTGATTACAGTTACTTGGTACATGACTAACATTATCGAAAATTTTGAGTATGTTAATCGATAATATCTAGATTTTTTATGTTCTAGATCAAGTACAATTTCAACAATAGCGATCGTCCTACACCAAAAACCAATAAAGGGCGAGTTGCCATTCGCCCCTACAAGAATTACAATTGTTTAACCTCTCCTACTAACTTAGAAACAACATCCTGTGCGCTGCCAAAAAGCATAGTTGTTTTGTCCTTGTAAAATAATTCGTTATCCACACCTGCAAAACCCGTCCTCATGCTGCGCTTAATCACAATGGCGTGTTGGGCTTTATCCACATCAATAATGGGCATCCCATAAATAGGGCTGGCATTGTCGCTGCGGGCTGCGGGATTGACTACATCGTTTGCACCGATAACTAAAGCTACATCGACGCGATCGAATTCAGTGTTAATATCGTCCATATCGTACAGGCGATCGTAGGGAACGTTAGCTTCAGCTAGTAGGACGTTCATGTGTCCAGGCATTCTACCCGCAACGGGATGGATCGCATATTTAACATCTACGCCCATTTTTTCGAGTTGGGAAGCCAATTCTCTTACGCCGTGTTGTGCTTGAGCTACTGCCATGCCGTAACCAGGAACGATTACTACAGAGCGAGCATAACCCAGCATCATTGCTCCTTCTTCACTATCAATGGAACGATAGGTTTTATCGATTTCTGCCCCACCTGCACCGCCAGCAACCGCAGTACTGTCTCCACCAAACGCACCAAACAGCACGTTAGTTAAAGGACGATTCATGGCTTTACACATGATTTGGGTCAGAATTAACCCTGAAGCCCCTACTAATGCTCCAGCAACGATCAGCATATTGTTATAAAGAATAAAGCCGACGGCGCTGGCAGCTAATCCTGAAAATGAGTTTAATAAGGATACTACTACGGGCATATCTCCACCACCAATAGGCAGTACAAATAAAACACCGAAAAGTAAAGATATGGCGGTCAAGCCGAGAAAAATTGCGGGATTTTCTGGTTGGATTAAAAGATAAACGCTGCCAGCTAAGAAACTAGCTAGCAATAAAGCATTAAAAGGTTGTTGCAAAGGAAAAGTAACGGGAGAACCCGAAACTAAGCCTTGTAGTTTGGCAAAAGCTAGCAAACTACCTGTAAGGGTTACACCACCAATCAAGACACCTAAAATAGCAATAAAAGTCGCATCTAGAGGAACAGTACCAGTAGAATTGAGCAATCGCCAGAATTCACCTACTGCTACTAAAGCCGAAGCAGCACCACCGACACCGTTGAATATCCCTACCATTTGCGGCATATCCGTCATCGCTACTTTCTGAGCGGCGATCGCACCGATTAAAGAACCAGCAATAATACCGACCAAAATCCATTCGTAATTGAGTACGGATTGGTTTAACAAAGTTGCGACAATGGCAATTAACATTCCCCCTGCTGCGAGGGTATTACCTTTGCGAGCGGTAGCAGGAGAACCTAATTTTTTTAAGCCTAGAATAAACAGGGCAGCAGCAGTTAAATAGGCTAGTTCGATTCCTGTATCAAAATATGTATTCATGATGCTTCTTTCTTCTTAAACATTTGCAGCATTCTGTCGGTAACCAAAAAACCACCGACGACGTTAACAGTAGCTAGCACCACCGCAATCAAACCTAAAATAGTAGTCGTGTTCCATTCCCGAACTCCAGCAATCAGTAATGCACCTACCACAGCAATTCCAGAGATGGCATTAGCACCAGACATCAAGGGAGTATGAAGTGTCGGGGGAACTTTGTTGATTACTTCAAACCCGACAAATGATGCTAAAACAAAAACGACTAAACCTGTCAATAATCCTGCTTCCATAAAATTGACTCCTTATGTTTGTCTTTTGTCACTTGTTCTTTGTGATAATTAGCCTTCTATAACCAATGACTAACAACTAACGATTAACGACTAACAACGCCTCTTTAATCCTTTCATTACGAATTTCACCACCATGGGTAACGCATGCACTGTTAGTAATGTCATCTGTAAAATCTAGCTTTAGTTCGCCATCCTGAGTCAAATGTTTGACTAGATTTAAAAGATTTTTGGCATACATTTGACTAGTATTTACAGGGACGGTAGCAGGAAGATTAGTCGGACTGATAATGGTTACGCCGTAGGCGGTGACATTTCTGCCTGCTTCACTACAGGCGCAGTTTCCACCGCTTTCTGCTGCGAGATCAACTATTACCGAACCTGGCTTCATTTGCGCTACTGTTTCTTCAGCAATTAACAAGGGAGCAGTTTTCCCAGGTACTTGAGCTGTAGAGATCACGACATCGGCTTTCCCAACATAGGGACTCAAACCCTGACGGATTAGTTCCTGAGTATCTCCTGAAACCTGTTTGGCATAACCGCCTGCTACTTCAGTTGTTTCATTGAGGTTAATTTGAATAAAATTACCACCGACACTTTGAACTTGTTCGGCGACAGTGGGACGAATATCAAACGCATCCACTACTGCTCCTAGTCTGCGGGCTGTCGCGATCGCCTGTAATCCTGCTACCCCCGCTCCTAAAACTAATACTTTTGCTGGGGGAATTGTTCCAGCGGCAGTAGTCATCATTGGGAAAATACGCGGTAAACTGCCTGCTGCAAGCAACACCGATTTATAACCTGCGATGTTGGCTTGGGAAGACAATGCATCCATGCTTTGAGCGCGAGTACTGCGGGGAATTAGCTCCATGCTCAAAGCTGAAATTTGCTTTTGGGCTAGCTTTTGCGTAATAGCAGGATTTCCCAAAGGATTGAGAAAACTAATTAATGTTGCGCCAGGTTTGAGCCAGTCGATTTCTGACCAACCATCTCGCTGCTCAGGAGGATTAACTTTCAACAGCAGATCTGCTTTTCCCCAGAGCACAGCGGCATCAGCAATGATCTTGGCTCCTACTACTTCGTATGCCGAATCTTCATAACCCGCCCCTAAACCTGCTCCTGCTTCAATCCAGACTTCAAAACCTTGCTTTACTAAACGGGAAACAGTATCGGGAACTTGGGCAACCCGCAACTCCCCCAGCTCGCTTTCTCTGGCAACGGCTATTTTCATCTGATTCTCCTAAATAATTGATTTATTTTCGTTATTAATTGTCAGCTGTTGGTTTCTAACAAACCCCAATAACGAAAGACTGAGGATAAATGATTGATTAAAAAACTTATATCAGCCAATTACGGGAAAATACGATTTTTGGATTCAGGTTAGATTAGTTAAAGCTGTACTTACCCTGTTTAAATCAAGCTATAGTTAGGGTGTCAAGAATTTTTTGGGTTGAGGCATGAGTATTTTTACCGAGAAGCTCGGGTATTTTTAGTAGATTTTGCTGGTGGTAAGACCTTTTCGCTCAAAGTCAATCTTGCCCAGCACTCTAAATGATTATTATTCCTAAATCTCACCAGATTTATTTGTACTCATTTACGATTGGCGATCGCTTTTTAAGCTAAACGTTATAGGAAGATCGCAGCAGTTGATTGCGAAGAGCGAAGAGCGAAGAGCGAAAAGCTCAGTGCTGCGAAGTAATAAATTTTCAACGAAGTTAATTCACTGATGTTACACACTAATTAATCTGTGAAGTGCGGGAATAGGGAACAGGGAATAGGGAATAGGTAACAGGTAACAGGTAACAGGGAATAGGTAACAGGGAACAGGGAATAGGG
The DNA here is from genome assembly GCA_039179675.1 of Cyanobacteria bacterium P01_G01_bin.67. Classification (GTDB taxonomy): domain Bacteria; phylum Cyanobacteriota; class Cyanobacteriia; order Cyanobacteriales; family Xenococcaceae; genus Waterburya. Next base: position 13,074 of record JBCDEP010000069.1, on the reverse strand, counting down.
AATAGGTAACAGGTAACAGGGAATAGGTAACAGGGAATAACTTATCTGTTGGTATCGTTCATGGTAATTATTGATTTTACCTGGTCTTGCGTAATGTCAGTTAATTCATACCAGAAGTACTTAGGAATCTTTTGGAACTTGCTACTTAATTTTAGAAAAATGTAAAGTAATCCCTCACGTTTTTTACTCCTTAAGCTTGGCTATTGCGAGTCTACACCTTGACACCCAGAAGTACACTGCCCCAAACCATCAAATCCCATTGTTTCGCCACTCAAGGGGAGGTAGACGGGAAAATTAGATGCTTTAATAAATTCCTCTGTCTTAGTCTGGGGAATCACCTGACCCTGTTCGGTTGCCACTTCGTTGGCATGGGAAGAGATTACGGATACAGGTTCAATCAATTCATTGATCACATATGCTGCTTCTTGGGGTCCAGTAGTAAAAGTATCGCCAATGTTAATAACTACTAAAGAAGCATTATATTGATTTTCGACTACGGTTTCTTGTTCGGCGGTTACGCCAGTATCCCCTGATAAATAGACCACTAAGCCATTGGTAAATTGGAGAATATAGCCAGTTGGAGGACCTACGTATGCCGTAAGTCCAGCAGTTTTTAACTGTTCGCCTAATTCTCCTTCGATAAACTCACCACTTAATCCGTTTGAATGAGCCGCAGGTACGGTTGTAATTTTAACTCCGCCTACATCAGCTTCCGCACCAAAGCGAACCAGCTGCACTGAATTAGGATCACCTCCTAGACGTTCTACCTTATTAGCCAAAAAACTATTCATCTCTCTACCCACCACAATTTTTGCGTTCTTAGCTACAGCAATATTGACGGTATTGGATGAGGTGGTGGCACTCTGACTGGTGTCTGGTTGAGCGCAGGTACCAGAATTAACCTCGGGAATATGAACATCCCCTAAATGATCCCCATGAGCATGACTTAATAAAACTGCATCAATTTCTCCCAAACGTTCATCGTCTCCTCCCGCCACAGTTCTACCGACATCGTAAACTAGTCTGGTTCCATTCGGATCTTCAAATAGCAGCGCACGATCAAAGGCACAAAACTCTCCATCATGACTACCTAAGGGTGTGACTTTAACTTCTGACCCCTGAGCAACTGAGGCAAATATTTGCACTAACATCAGCGAGATCGCCATTAGAAAGCATTTTTTCATTTTTAATCCTTGATTAACGTCATTAACGGAAGCAAATACTTATTTTATTCAGGATTACTTACGTTTAAATCAGTTTAATCATAATTGGACTAGTAGCTTTAGTAAATATGCTTTCTTGCTTAGGTTCTATTAAGCGATCGCTTGAAGCAAAATTGTACCAGAGATGATTGTTACTGCTGTCTTGTTTTGTTGGAAATCAATGGGGCAAGCTGATTTTTTCTAGTATTATTAAATATTAAATTTGACATTGACATTATATAGTGAGCGGGAATTTAATTTAGCCATAGTCAATTATTATTACTGGATAGATTCTCAATGCGGTGGCTCAAACATCTGATTCCTGACGAGACTAAAAATTCTTTAAATGCTAATCCTGGGTTTCAATGGTTAGTAATTGTGGTTATGTTTGTCGTGGGAGCATTATTAATTGGTAATGGAATTCGCGGAGTAAAAACTAAAATGCTCAAAGGCAAAAATGGCAGAGTTTTCACTGGAACTACGGCTCAATTATTAGGAATAGTTTATGTATTGTTGGGAATTGCTTTACCAATAGTAGCGATCGCTTCTAAATTTTAAAGATGCAACAGATTGGTTAAATACATTTATTTGTAGCTTTTTAGTATTTACAAGATAAACTCTGGTTATTTTTGGTCAAAAAAGAAATTTAAACATACCTTTGAGGATATTATCATTCAATTAAATTGTTTAAGATAGATGACGTTCTGGGTAACATTATTTAAGATTGAGTAAATGTAAATAAATTAATAGTTCAAGCATCTTGAACTAAACCTAATGTAAGAAAAAACATATTTATTTCTAGTGTAATCACTTAAAGGATCTTATTTTATCCACTTTTATAGGTCTCAGGGAGCAATATTTAAAATGTTAAATTACAGCATGGTAATTCAATGGTCTCAGAAAGATAGGTGTTTTGTAGTTACTCTTCCAGAGTGGGGCGAACTTTGTCATACTTATGGTGATACTTATGAAGAAGCATTACGCAATGCCAAAGAAGTTTTAAACTTAATGATTAATTCCTCAATGGAAGAAGGGGATTTGTTACCTGAGGCGAATACGTTTAAAGACAAGCTGCAAAATGCTTGATCGCTGGTGCGATTAGCCAGGTTCAAAATATCTGCTGGCTGTTGATGATAAAATTGATAAAACTTGAATGTTATGAAAGCTTCTTAGTTTTAGTCATCTACTTTTGTGCAGTCAAGTCTAAGATATCCTGCTGAGGCACAGCCATGACGCTATATGATGCCATCGGGGAAGGCTATAACTCTACCCGCAAGCCAGATATCAGAATTGTAAAGCAATTAATCAGCCTATTGAACTTACCCCTAGGAAGTACCATTGCCGACGTTGGTGCAGGAACAGGAAATTATAGTAAGGCGATCGCTGATTGGGGATATCGAGTAATAGCGATCGAGCCTTCCATAGTGATGCAAAGCCAGCGACAGCAGCATCCTCAAATTAGTTGGTACACTGCGGCAGCAGAGCAAATTCCCTTACCCGCTCAGGCAGTGGATGGCGTGATAGTAATGTTGGCACTACATCATTTTGACGATATTAACCTGGGAATTAAAGAAATCAACCGTATTTGCCCCACAGGCAAGATTGTTATCTTTGCTTTTGAACAAAGTAAAATTCCTGATTTCTGGCTCACAGAGTATTTTCCCCATTTTATCAGCGATACTCTTGCTACTTTTCCCAGTACCCAAAAAATCACTCAAATAATTAGCTCCCTCAGGCATCAAAAAGTAGCTATCATTCCTTTTTTATTACCTCCTGATTTAAGCGATTTATTTGCTGCTTCTGGTTGGTGTCAACCAGAAATTTATCTAGATTCTCAAGTTCGTAATGGCATCTCAACTTTTGCTAAAATGCCTCAAAATGAGCTAAACAAAGGGTTAAAGCGATTAGCCAGCGATATTGATAATGGTATTTGGATTAAGAAATATGGATATCTTTTACAACAAGATAATTTTGATGCAGGTTATCGAATTTTGGTAACGCAGTAATTTAATTATTAACTGTCTAAAAATACAGTAAAAATTGCGTTAAGTATGTATGCTACTTTATAGAATTTTTCTGAATAATTGAGTATGTTTAAAGTATATGGTTAACAGCGCATCAACTTATTCCATACCTTCATGAAAGGTGAATTAATCAAACATAAGTATTTTATTTTACAAACTCTGGGACAAAATTCCTTTAGTGAAACCTTTTTCGCTAGGGATCAAAGATGGTTTATCCATCGCCGTTATATTATCAAGAAATTTCGTCCCATATTGGGTAATTTTCAAGTAGCTGCGATTCAGCGCTCGTTTTATCAAGAGGCTAGCGTACTCAAAAGACTCAGTGGGAGGAATCATCAAATTCCCCGACTATACGAATATTTCATGGATGGAGAAGATTTCTTCTTGGTTCGGGAATGGATTGATGGCTTGACTTTAGAGCAAAAAGTACAGCAGCAAGGAAGATTAGCCTCAGCAGAAGTAGAACAAATCTTGAAAAGCATTTTGGCTTGTTTAGAGTATATCCATAGTTTTGGCATTGTTTATCGGCAATTGACCCCCAGTAGCATCATTTTACGCCCATCATCAACAGGTTATCTCCCGATACCAATTTATTTTGGTGGAGTTAAAGAATTCCAGGTAGTAATTAATCAGTCTCACCAGCGTAATTTGCCCTTGGCGCATCAGCCACAGTATCTTCCTCCAGAACAACAAGAGGGAAATTCAGTCTATGCAAGCGATCTTTATAGTCTAGGTTTAACCGCCATCTATTTACTTACTGGCAAAACTCCAGCAGAATTGCCATGTGATCCTCAGACAAAACGGCTGTTGTGGCATCAAGAAATGCCAGATCTCAAGATTCATTTGGCAAGAGTGATTGATCGTGCCATTTCTCCTGATGTGCAAAGGCGCTTCGCCACGGCTGCTGAAATGAAGGCAAGTCTCAACTCATCCCCGATCAACATTGCGATGCCTGAAGTTGTTCAGACTCACCCAGCCGCAAAATCTCACTTGGTTTCGGATCTCAAAATTATCGCTCCCTTGTTATTCTCTGGCTTAAGCATGATGGTTATTGCTTTTATGTTCATGAACCCTGGTTCATTTCAGTTTTCGCGGAGTAGCATTGGTCAGTTAGTCAATCATTCTGAAGTTGATGAGATAACTTCAGAGTCTGTGTCATTGTCAGATGTTCAGCCAAGCACTGCTGTCGAAATACCAGCACTTTCCCTAGGCATTTCCCAGAAACAACTAACTAACCTTTTAGGAGAACCAACAAATGATGCTCAAGGCAATAAACAGACTAGCAACTTGCTTCTCTATCGGGATTTTATTCCAAACAAAATTGATTTAGCTTATCTCACTGACGATCAAACTAACAAAGTTCATCAAGTAGAAATATCTTTTGCTGATTCAGTTGAACTAGTAACAATTTATCAGGCAGTTCAACAACTTCTCCGTGCTGACTATTCCGCAGATATTGAACAATATCTTAATCACGTTTATTTCAATACCAGCGATCGCATTGATTTTCAACTAGGAACTCTAGCAGGAGTTGTTCGACGAGATGCAGGGCAAAAAATTAACCTTAGGATTGGAAAACAGCAAGTTGATTGAGCTGCTGAATTTTCTTTGATAACCAGCATACTAGTTAGTTCCTAAAATGCGATCCCAAAAAGTAAAATACAGTCCAAAATGTCGAGTGTGACGACGATGATGAAGAGAGTGGTGATTTGAACTAATTAACCATTTTCCCAACCAGCAGTTGCTAAAAGAGGAAAATAGCTCAAAGCCAAGATGATTGACCAATGACCAGATAGTCATTGTTAATAGCCATAAAGCCGAAATGACATGGTGCATTGGAATCAGAGCGATTACTGCCACTACAAATAATCCTTGAATCAGTGCTTCGGGAAAATCTAGAGCAAAAGATGTCCAGGGTGTGGGGTTTTTTGAGTGATGATGTCCTTGATGTAGCCAGTTGTAAAAAAGAGGATGATGTAATCCACGGTGAAAAAAGTAATAGCAGGTATCCTGCAATAGGATCACAATCCAGAAACTTGTGATTAAATACCACACTCCATAATCTTCAATCGACTGGTATAAAAGAGTAGCCCCCGAATCATAGCTTATCATTACCAGTGCGGCACAAATAGCTGAGGCAAATGTAGCAATCACAGATAAGACAATATCGTTTCTGATAAATTCTTGATTTGGTAAAACAATATCTACCGACTGCTTGATTAAAAATTTATGGGAAGAGAAGTAAAATAGCCAGTAAGCCCCGCCTGCTACCATAAAGTAGCGTACAAGCATAATGCCAAAAAAAGCTAGCAGATAATATAGCCAAGGTTTCATTAAAATTAATTATTATGAATAAATATTATTATGTGTATTAATAGCTAGAAAGAAATTACTTGGTGTTGAAACTAAGGCGATCACATCCTCTAACATCTTTGAGACTCGAAGCAGTACTGTTGCTCAAATTTGTAATTACGCTAAAGCTACCGTCAGTTTCTAAAATTACTGCGTCGGCAGCTTCAACTGCACCGATGCCACTAGCTCGTAATGCCGCCAATACTTCACCTTCGGCGACTCTTTCTTGCTTGAGAACGTCGTACTTAAGTTGTCCCTTATAAAATAATAATGTTGGTTCAGCTTTGACTAATTTCTGAATCCAAGAAGAACGTGCCGAAATCCAGGTCAGAATATACTGAAACAATACAAGTAAGGCAAAACCCAGGATTCCTGTTCCAAAAGAATCTTTTGTCGATAACAGAATACTCGATAGAATTGAGCCAAAAGCGATCGTAACTACAAAGTCAAAGGAATCCCATTTTGACAGGGTGCGTTTGCCAGATATGCGCAATATAAATATGATGGCGATATAAGCAATAGTTCCCAATATAATAGTATTGACAAAAGGATTATCGAACATAATTAGCTACCGATAATAAATTATTCATAATCGAACCCAGGACTAGCATTGCCAATCCTAGTATTTTTAATACTGGTCAAGAAATCTATGATTCAGTAGCGGGCATAACTTCTACTTCCATGTTGACTTCGTTAACGCCAGTTACTTCCTGAGCCAGAGGCAGAATACTGTCATATTCCTTTTGACTGGGGACTGTACCAATGATTGCCACGTTACCTTCTTCTGCATCAACAGTAAGCTTGGCACGAGGAATATTTGCTTCCAATTTTGCTCTAATTTCGCTTTCTAAATCCGAGTCATCCCTAACTTCTTGATCGCCGATAATATCGTTACGCTGTTCTCTGGCGCGAATATCAGAAGTCAATTGATCTTGACGAACTTCGCTGGTGGCATCTTCTAAAGTGTCTTCTACCTCAGTAGCATTTTCTACTGTAGCATCTTCATCGACCTCTGTCGGTGCATCAGCGCTAGTACGAGCCACATCGCAGGCAACCGTACCAAATAATAATGTACTACCTAATAAAAATCCTGTTAATCTATTCATTTTTTCTCCTATTGATAATTATTGTTTATTTAACCGACGGTGGCTACTGAACCACCATCAACTCGATAATTTGCTCCCACGACAAAACTAGAATGCTGAGAACAGAGAAAGGCAATTACAGCGGCAACTTCTTGAGCTTTCCCTCGACGGTGCAGTTCAAGATGGGGGCGTTTTTCATCCAGGAAAGTTTCAATCGCCTCATCAAAGCTCATCCCTTTTTCGGCGGCTCTTTTTTCCATCATCGCGTCAGTCATAGGAGTCGCAATATAGGCTGGAGAGACGGAATTAACTAGAATGCCATCTTTGGCATAGGCTTTAGATAGATTTTTAGTTAAATTGAGCACCCCTGCTTTGGCGGCACAATAGGGCATTTCATCGGTATATGGCTGTACGGCATCTTCTGAACCAATGAGAACGATTCTGCCCCAGCCTTCTTGCTGCATGGAGGGAATAAAAGCCCGACAAACACGCACCGCCGCCATGAAATCGACATCAATGGTTTGGTACCAATCTTCGTCAGTTAATTCCAGAAAATCTTTAGTCGCACCAGTAATTCCAGCACAGTTGACCAGAATGTTGACCGAGCCAAAATAATTAAGGATCTGCTGTTTTGCCGCTTCAACATCTGCTAATTTCCTTAAATCAGCCGTAACCGCTATTGCCTCACCTATCTTACTTATTTCTTCGGCAGTTGCTTTTAATTCAGCGGTTGTTTTATCGAGCAGGGCAATCTTCACCCCTTCGGCAGCCAGCAACTTGGCGGTAGCTTTCTCCATCCCTGAGTCACCACCAGTAATTACAGCTACCTTTCCTTCAATTCCAAAATCCATGCCAATCTCTGCGTTATTCTATTACGTAATTATGTTTATCTCTGAACTACATCGCCGTCTGCTTCCACTTCTAATTCTTCGCGGCGAATAGTTTCACTTGCTTCAACCGTATCCCGCTCTACTTCCTTACGGACGCTAACTTCTTCGCGCACAAAAGCTTGCTTTTCTATATCAGCGCTCTCTTCATAGACTTCCACCCGAGCTACTTCACCACCTGCGAAGTCTACTGTACCTGGTGTAACCGCGGTTCCATTTACCGCATCTGTGCGTTCGACGACAATACGCTCTCTTTCAATGGGAACATTCACCGCAGCAGTTTCTGTCTCTACCCGCTTACCAATGGCAACTTCACCAGTTTTATCACGCTGTTTGTTCACCATTAAGCGTTCTTCGTAAAGTCGTATTTTATCGCTGTCATCAAGATCAGTTCTAGTTCTGATATCTTCATCTACATCAGTAACAGCAGTAGGAGTATTTCCTGGCATATCGTAGATATCAAATTCTTCGACACCATGCTGGCGCATAATAGTCGCTGCGCGGTCAATTTCTACTCCTGTTCCTGTTACCATCACCAGGAAGCTACCTTTAGATACACGATCGCTGTAGATTTTGGCTTTTTCTTCAGGAATACCCAATCCAATCAAAGCACCGATTAAGCCCCCTGCAGCGGCACCAATACCTGCACCAGCTAAAGTTGTGGCGATAGCAGTAGCTTCGGCACCAGCTAACAAGATGAGACCAATCCCAGGAATAGCTAGTGCGCCCAAACCGACTAATAGTCCAGTGATCCCTCCTAATGCCCCACCAGTCAAAGCAACGGTGGTAGCGCCTTCGTCAGCCTTGTTTCCGACTTCCTCAGTAGATTCATGTCCTGCAACCTGATCGGCATCTTTAGCAATGACAGATACCTGATCCATATCGTAACCTGCATGCTTGAGAGCGCGAACCGTAGCTTCCGCCTCATCGCGACTATAGTATAGTCCAGCAGCACGCTTATATTGCTTAGTAACCATATTTTTTACTCCTTATACTTTGGTCAACATGTTTGCTTGATCTTCAAAATTTCTTGACTTGGCTCTTTCTAAACCTGCAAACAATTTTTGGCTTTCTTTGTTCTAAGTATCGGAGTTTATTCGAGATTATTTATCTATCTATAGTTTTAATAACTGGTTATCTTTTGATAGATAAATTACTTACTAATGTATTTATCTTTGATTAAAGAGATTAAAATTTTCGCCAAAATATTTCATGAAAGTATCCTTAGTAAAAGAAAAGATAAGTAGAGCGATCGCTAATATAATTAATTCTCTTCTCTTTCAATCAGTCTCTTATATACTAGTCAAGCTCAAACCTAGTGTTATTAGGGCTTAAGCCGCTCCAAAATTAAGTTTCAGCTCATAGTCAGATCTATTGTGTAAAAATTTTTTTACACATTGGTTTATGCTATTTCCTCTTTGACCATAGTTTATTAGTTTATTAAGGCGTACTTATAAATGCGAGCTATGGTATATCTCTTATTGATTATTAATTCTATTTTTGGGTCTAAAGAAATCTATAAACTCAGGTGTTCGTAGTCTTATATACTTCTAGCTAGAAATGCACCTTGATTAGAGAATCAATCATTATTTATCTCTCTGAAGATAGAAGATATCTGGGTAAGTTGTCAGTAAAATTACAATATATAAGTGAGTACATAAAATAAGGAAAAAACAATGGGAATTATTAAGATCATCGCTTCAATCTTACTTCCTCCTCTGGGAGTATTTATGACCATGGGCGTAAGCCAAGCTTTATTAATTAATGTTTTACTGACCTTGTTAGGTTGGCTTCCTGGTATCATTCATGCGCTCTGGATTGTTTCCAAGCAATCAGAACAAGCCAACGCTTAGCAGTTATGATGCTCTCCTTTCAAAGAGATGGTCAACTAGCAACAATTGCCTGGTCTACCGTTTACTACGTCAGCTCTATAGATAAACTCCTCAATTCTCAATTCAAGATTATCGGGGAGTTTTTACTTTGAATATTAAGCAGTTTTCATGACGGTAGTGTTGTAAAAAGTAAAGATGAGAGTAGTAAAGAAGAGATAAATGTAGAGTTAATTTATCTTGCTCTCAATTTTATGCAGCTATCCTAAATGGAGAATTAATAAATTCAATCACAAAACTCTTTGCTAGTGTTTATTAAGAATGGAATGATAGAAATTCACTATTTCTAATTCTTAGGACTTACGCAAGAATCATTGCAAGAGTTTGGTGCCTGAAGAACATACGCTTAAAATCAAAACCATCAATCAAACTAAATGTACATTAACCTCATTGCTGATTACGGTATTGGCGATCCTGCATTCGCTGAAGTTAGCCAACGCTTGAACCAAAAGCTGCCTTCAGCACAAATTCATTGCCTCAGCGTTCCTCCTTTTAGTACCTTGGCAACAGGATTTTGGATTGCTCAACTCGGTCTCAATCCTGGTGCTCCTAAACGCTTGATTTTTCACAACTGCGCTCCTCGGCAAGACGATCTCGAAGCTCGTTCCAACAATGAGGGAGAAGGCTTAACCTATATCAAACTTCACAATGGAGTAGAGGTGGTTGGGGTATTAGCTGGTTATACTCTATCCTTAATCAAAGACGAAGCTATCGAGATCAATACGATTGATGTCTCAAGAGGTGGTTCTCAGTTTCGCTCCCGCGATGTTTTTCCCCCAGCAGCAGCAGCGATCGCTAATGGTGATTATAGTTTACTTGGTGCCGAGATTAAGCCTTCCCAAATTCCTGATTTACCTACGGATCGGATCGCTTGGACTGATGGCTACGGCAATATTAAAACTACTATCGCCGCCAACAGCGTCAACCTGCCCTTATCCAGTCAAGTTACAGTTAAAGTAGGTGATGTCGTTAGCGATGCGGTTTATTCTGATGGTAGCTTTAGAGTACCTGAAGGAACTTTGGCTTTCGCTCCTGGGAGCTCTGGCTGGCAAAAGCAAAATGGTCAACAAGTGACCTGGATGGAATTATTTTTGCGTGGCGGCAACGCCTGGAAACGTTTTGGCAAACCTAAAATAAATCAGACGGTAACTTATAGTAAGTTGTAATAGCTTAAATCAGGCGTTAGGCTCTTTAATCGAATTAGCTTAATCTCTAGCTGTTTGTAATTAACCTACGGTCGGTAATTACTTGCGATCGCTTGATCTCACCAATTAAACCAAACACTAATGTAGTTTAAAATTTGCGTTATTTATTCTATCCCCACTGATCCTGAGAGCGATCGCTGAAGATTCACGGCAATAAATTCGCTATTTAACCTAGGAAGAAAATCTTTAACCGTTTCTGATTTAAGCTATGTTGATATTAAGAGAGGCTCGTACATCTTCTAGAGGAAGATGCCAAAGCTGATTCCATTGAATCCCAAATAGAGGCTTAGCTTTACCTGCCATTAGCCAACCTTCTGTAATGGTATCTAAATATTTTTCGCTATTTTCAATTTGATAAATCGTAGTCTTCAAAAGATTTTTGACGAGTAAAGATAACCAAAAGCGAGAAAAGCGTAGTTGTTTGACATAAAATGCTTCTAATCTAATTTCCCCGATAATATCGGTATCACAACCAGTAACAATATGCCAAATATCATGGGTTTCACTAACGTGCGCTCCGATAAATTCATAATCATTAGTTACTTGTTTTGGTTGAGTTGGGGTAAAGCCTCGTTGCAACATATGATTGCTATAAATATAGCCCAGACTACTATTTGGTAATCGATGAAGCTGCTTTAAGTCAATTTTGCCTAATCGGGGATATTCTTGGAATGCTTTTTCCCCTTCTGGATGCTGTTTCAAAAATGTCTTCATTGATTTCATGCTATCGAGATCGCCAAGAACTTGGGCTAGTTTGGCAACCACTGCTAAATCTCCATCCCTAGCTCTTACCATTTCTAGAAAAGTTGTTAATGCTAACTCGTCCCAGTTTGCTTGAGGATCTTTTGTTGCTGACATATTAAATTAAGATATGAGCTTACATGATTATTTTGCTATAAGATGAAGATATCAAGGTTATTTTTTACGAGGTATCAGTCTCCCACTATGGTGATTCTTCGATAATATTATTCAACCAGTACTATTTCTAACTTTACGACCTTGATTTTGACATCAACCAACTGAATCAGTTCAACACCCAATTTCATTATCTGAGTCTTGAAGTTAAATCAAATTGGCGATCGCCATAGTCATCATTTGTAAATTATTAACTGCCCAAGATAAGTTAATGTGTAGCTAAGGAATCCCAGACTGCGAGGAATATTTTTTCTGATTTTGGTATCCTATAAAACCACTTGAGAATTTGTTTTGCAATACACTTGTGATACGGAAGTTTGATATTTGGTAATGAAGGAGCGTGAGTCTATGGAAAAGGTTAACAAAAGTCATTTGACAAACCCAGAGCAAGGAAGAGTCTATCTTAAAGCAGCAATAGAACAAGAGGACGAGCAAGTTTTTTTACAAGCATTGCATAATATTATTGATAGCTTAGTAGATTCAGAACTCGATCTCAGCTGTGTATCAAGCAAAATGTCGTTAGAGGAAAGCTATACCCCTGCTTAGATATTTTTTCGAATCAGACTTTCCCAGAAATGCTAGTTATAAGCTAGTAGTGGAAATTGCATAATGACCATAACTGTATCTTGAAGTATCCCATGCAGCCCAGTCTTTTCCCCTAAGTGCTGCATCTTGTTTTTGTTCCCAGTTAAATTCAAATCATAATAATTAAGCGATCGCGCTCTGCACCTGTACTTGAATTAAGGCACCTTGCAAAGCCGATCCCCTCTTTCTGGCTAGTTATTGCTGGTCTAAGCCTTAACCCATCGACAAACCAATTTGCTATCTACAGTCGTCCAGCGAGCTATTAATTTCTTTTGAGCGGGAGTAATAGCCTGTTTACTGGTAAATATTTTGGCAGGGTGAGCTTTTGTGTCTATGGAAATCATAATACTTCTCCTAAATTAATTGTATTGAGTTATACATCTGAATCAAAGGGAGATATGCAATATTTTGATTTCTTGTCACCCATCTTATTCACATTACCAAAGAGAATTGCTAACAACTTAGCCATAAAAAACCTAGGCATGCCTGCCGAGGTCAAGTAGGAGAGTTCAATGTTGATGAGAGACTCCAAAGCACCACATGGAGTCGCTATTTAAGAGCTAGTAAGGATAATTATTAGCTAACTAGAAAAGAGATCGTAATAATTGCTGTAACTAATAAAGAGGCGATCGCACCTTGTTGCAAATAGCGTTTTTGAGCGTAAAGATCTGGAGTTTCAGCGTAAGTCATTTTAGGCTCAACAGCGTAGTTGTTAAGAGTTCCGTTGTCTAGTTGAGTTGTAGTGTACATAGTTGCTTACCTTTTGTTTTCTTCTCTATGTAAAACAATGTAACAAATTATTTAACTTTTTGTAAAGTTTATTTGACAAATAACTTTTTATGCTAATTATAAGTAGAGCTAATTAATGCAGAATTATCATTTAAGAAAATTAAGATACATCAATGAATAAGTTTAAAAAACTCTAATTAT
>JBCDEP010000021.1:0-52583 GCA_039179675.1 Cyanobacteria bacterium P01_G01_bin.67 | reverse complement strand
CAGCAGGCATGATTGAAGAGGATTTGCTTCTTTTCTTATTTTCCAGGGATACTTCACCAAAACCTTTCGCCATGAGGAATCCTGATTATTCAATGGATTCTAACAGCATATTACAGCTTCATTTTTCTTGCGCTTACCCTGCTTATGTAAGTGAGAACCGCCATATCACCATCCAGAAATAATCAAAATTGAAACTGAAGGAAATGAGGTATTAAATAGTCTATTTAACAAGCTTGCCGATAGCTTTTTACAAAATAATTAACAAAAATTTCACCTTTAATATATACTAACTCTTAAATATCATCCAAAAAAAATGATAGTTTATATAATAATTTGATGCGAATTACTGACTATAGTCGTTCTAATTAATTTCCTGAGCCTCTAAGTACATGCGGGTAAGCCCTTTGTCGTTTCGAGGGAATAGGGAATAGGGAATAGGGAATAGGGAACAACATTTACAATGCTCAACTTTAGAGCTTTATGCATCAGGTTTCTATCTAGAATGACTATATATTTCTGGCATGACTGATACTTATACTATGGAGTTAGCTCAGAAAATTAATGGCATTTCTTTAAATTGACAATTATGGGATTTATTATCATTTAACATAACCCTGAAGAGCGAATTTGATAGAGAATTTCTTCAACTGGCAAAGCTTCACTATCGAGGTTGTCATAGATGAGCTGAAGTCTTCTTTCTCCAGCATATTTAATTAGTTTGCCACTAAACAGTTGCGCTTTAGTTCCCAGACTTTGGATTCGTACTTTCCCGTTAAAGACAGTTGCCCGTGCCAGATAAATAACTAAATCGTCCCTTGATGGTCGATTGACGGTGGTGCTGGCAGTTAAATGGGCTAATCCTCTTTCATCAATCTCCTGGGTCATTGCCATCGCTGTATTACGGATACCTCTAATTGCTACAATCGCTGCTGCTACAGCCATCGTAATATCCACTCCACTGTCAGTATAAATTTTTTGCGTCGAGAGATATTGAAAGTTCTTTTCCCCCAAATCATCACGAATCCGACGATGAATCATATTATGGGGATGATAGTCAGAGAGTGCGCCGACAATAGCGCCACAGGCATTACGAGGTTGCCTCCAGGGAGATTCACGGGTTTTACCATAAATCCGCTGTTCTCCTTCTTCCAAACGTCCGACATGAGTTTTGAGATCTGTCGCCACCAACACCATTGACTGCGAATTTCCTTCGTACAATCTGCGGCGTAGCGGTTCATCCATCTGATGGGCGACAGTAACATGAGCCAAAGTTGCCCCATTATCAGTACCACCGCCTGCGGGGAAAAATGCTTCTAGCTTCAGTTCCCCGATTTCGGAGAGGGTAGCAAAGCGAGATGCCACTACATCCCGATAACGTTTAGTAACTTCTCCTTGGTGAATGCGATCGCCACAGTTGGTATAGGCTAGAGTTGTAACTACGCTGGGTAAGCTTAAGTCGGCACCACAGACCCGCATATCCGTGGGACTAGCTGCGGCAAACTGGAGTTCATCTCTGAGTAGCTGCAAGCCATTAATTAAGGTATAGCGATCGCTGACAATCTCGTTAAGATAGTTATGATAGGCATTTCTTTCCATGCCAAAACTAGCCGGAAGTTGCCAAAACTTGTCAATTCTTTTTTGGGCAGAAGCAGCATCAAAAGCAAGATTCATAAAGCACAAACATTTGTCAAGTATTCATCTCAATTTTCTCGAAGATTTAAAACTATCCTTATCCTAGATAGTTGCAACTCAAATAATCGCCACGTGAATAATAGCATCCCCTTGATTTACTAGAGGATTTTGAATATGGCTGATAATAATCCCTTCTACTTGAGCTTTAACAGCAACTCTCTGTCCACCAAATGCGTTGGTAATGTAGCCCAATTCCTGCTTTTTAGCAATTTTAGCTCCTAAGTTTACTAAAAGATGAAAAATACCGCCACAGGAAGCTCTAATCCATCTACTTTTGGTGGCTTTGAGTGAATCGCCGATGGTGGGGGTGAGATCGTGTTCATACATTCCTAAATGATTCATCACCCCGAAAATTCCTGAAACGCCAACTTTGATTGCTAAAGGGTCAAAACGCAAAGCTTCTCCAGCTTCATATAGTAAAACAGGAATATTTTTTTGGGTTGCAGCATGGCGTAAAGAACCATCTCTGGTGTTAGAGTGCATCATCAACGGTGCGCCAAAAGCTTTCGCACATTGATAGGTGGTCTCGTCTTCTAAATTAGCTCTGATTTGAGGTAAATTAATCCGATGTACCGCTGCGGTATGGAGATCGATCCCATGAGTACTACGTTCAACGATTTCACGCATAAAGAGATTGGCGAGCTGAGAAGCGAGGGAGCCGTTTTCCGAGCCAGGAAAAGAGCGGTTTAAATCTCTTCGGTCGGGAAGATATCGAGATTGTTCAATAAACCCAAATACATTGACAATCGAAACTGCAATAATAGTGCCCCTTAACTTTTGAGGTTCAATTTTACCCAAAATTTGGGCAATAATCTCAACCCCATTAAGCTCATCGCCATGAATTGCTGCACTCAACCATAACACTGGTCCTGATTCAATCCCGTTAACGACGGTAATCGGTAGTGAAACCAAAGTTTGGGTTGCTAAACGACTGACAGGCAGTTCAAAATGGCGTAATTGACCCGATGCAATCTTTTCTTTTGCAATTTCAATAGTATTATCTGCCACTAAGTTTATCTTTCAAGATTCAATTAATATTTAAGGCGATCATCAAACGCCTCCGAAAGGTATTCGCTATTGTCTACTTCCTGAGCATTTTTAGCAATAAAATCAATTATCTTGCCAGCTACATCAATCCCTGTTGTTTTCTCAATGCCCTCTAATCCAGGAGAAGAATTAACTTCCATGACAACCGAACCATGATGCGAGCGCAGCAGATCTACCCCCGCAACTTTTAATCCCATAGCTCTGGCTGCTCTGATTGCTGTATCCATCTCTTCAGGAGAAAGCGCAACATTTTTTGCCTGACCTCCTCGATGAATATTAGAACGAAACTCCCCCTCTGCTCCTTGTCGTTTCATTGCTGCGATTACCTGCTCGCCAACTACAAAACAGCGTAAGTCTGCTCCTTTGGCTTCTTGAATAAATTCTTGAACCAAAATATTGGCATCTAAACCACGAAATGCGGCAATAACAGACTTCGCTGCCTGATGGGTTTCTGCCAAGACGACTCCAATTCCCTGGGTACCTTCTAATAACTTAATTACTAGAGGCGCACCTCCGACAATTTCAATCAAGCCGTCGATATCTTGAGTGGCATGAGCAAAACCGGTGACGGGCAAACCAACTCCTTCCCTAGCCAATATTTGCATTGAGCGTAGCTTATCTCTACTGCGAGAGATTGCCTGAGATTTATTCGGACTAAAAACATCCATCACCTCAAATTGTCTAACTACCGCAGTCCCGTAGAAGGTTTTTGATGCACCAATGCGCGGGATAATAGCGTCAAAGTTTTCCAACTGTTTACCCTTGTAAACAATCATTGGTTTTTTCGAGGCAATGTTCATATAGCAGCGCAAGTAATCAATCACTCTCATATCGTGTCCCTGTTCCTGTCCTGCTATTCGTAAACGCCTTGTGGAATATAGATTGGCATTTTGAGAAAGAATTGCTATTTTCATGCTGAAGAAAACTAGAGGTTTTACAGGAGCTATTGATAGCTATTTTCATTGTTAGTACTAGCGGTCACTTTGAATCAAAGATATTCGGGATCGATCAAAAACTTTCTGCCTATTGCTTGTTTTACAGACAACTTCAGTAACCTAGGAGATTTCTAGCTGGCAAATATAGTTCACTCATTTTGGAAGCAAAATCCGATTGATGACTGTAGTTTTCTGGTTTATCTCTGGTTACAGATAACTATTAACTCAGTATATAGAAAATATAAGCCAAATTACTGAGTATTTTTCAGTTAAACGACCGAGGTTATTAATAGTTACCTTTTTTATGATAATTGTGTGGTGAAAAAAGCTTTATTTGTCACAATCAACCTAACTGTTCACAAACCTCAAATAAGAAAAAGGCACCAGTAAATACTGATACCTTTGGAGTCCCACGAACTGTAATGTACCAAAGTTTGGTACTCATACAGGATAGTCCGAATTTTCTCCTGTAATGTATAAAATCATACCATTTTATTTATCTCTCAGCATTAACTTGGATGATTTAATTATTAAATAATTATTTACTTAGTTAACTAGTGAAGAAACTACATTATGTTTTAACTAGTTAATGAAATTTTGCTCAAGGCTTCTTCCGCAGCTCTCTTTTCGGCCTCCTGTTTGCGATGTGCTTTACCAATACCGTAAACTTTGCTTTGAATCGACACTTGAGCCGTAAACTCTTTTGCATGATCTGGTCCTGACTCGGCGACAATCTGATAGGAAGGTTTGATTTTATATTTTGCCAATGCCCACTGCTGGAAACGATTCTTACTATCGATAAAAGTTGCTGTTGGTTGAGTCGGCAAATCTTTTCCAGACAATTGGGAATGAGCAGAGCCATCAACTAGTTGTTTTGCCAAAGGTTCAAAAATATGCAGGATGTATTTACGTACTGATTCTATTCCTGCATCTAAAAAGTAAGCTCCGATCATCGCTTCAAATGTATCGTTAAGCAAGGAGGGATTAGTTCTGCCACCATTATTAGCAGTTCCTTTTCCCAATCGCATCAATTCACCTAAGCCCAGGTCTGAACCGAGCTTTCCCAGCTGTTTTTCGTCAACTAGTCGCGATCGCAAATGGGTAAGCTGAGCCTCATTAATTGTGGGATAGATTCGGTAAAGCATCTCAGCCACCACAAATCCTAGAACTGCATCTCCCAAAAATTCCAATCGTTCATTGTCTTCTGAAATCTCAAGATGTTCATTGACATAAGATCTGTGAGTCAGAGCCAAATCAAGGAGAGTAGAATTATTGAAAATCGGTAATTTTAGCTTCATTTTTTCTCCCAAATAGCTTAAAAATCAGCGAACTTTATATTAAGTTTTACAACAAAACTCGTAAATTAACTATTCTTGATAGAAGTGATTATATGCCAAAGACTAATTAGTTTTGAGCAAGCCCTTGTCAATGAATAGTTTCAATCAATATGAACAGGAACGACATCAGCTCATTAATCAGCTCTTGCTTAAGTTTCCCATTAACAAAAGTAAGCGACAAAAACAAAATGCGATCAACGAGATTGCGGTAACTATTTTGCGCTCACGCCCCTTGTGTCGTCATTTTAATGGCAATCCGTTAACTGGAGTTTATCAAGAAATATATCTCCAGGTAAAAGCCCAGCTAACCGATCATTTATCGCAATTTTTAATTACATTTGATGCTCATGGTTTGCCAGATGAGCTATTGAAAATATCAGAAATATCTCCTGTATATTTATATGAATTACAAACTAAAATTTTCAAAGAGATTTTGCTCGACCCGATTTTAAAAGAAATAGGTTTAGCTGCTAAAAAATTTCCTCTTAATAGTGAATCAAGAGCTTATGCTCTAACAGAATTAATTAGAGCAATTAATCTATCAGGAAGGCTGTGTCGACCTCATATTTACAAATTTTCTCTTAGATACTACGAAATAATTTATGAAGAAGCAGTCTCAGAAACCTTAGGATATATATGCTTAAATATTGACCTGTATGATCCTAACCGTGGTCAAGGAAAATTCATGAATTGGGTTAATTTTAAATTAGATAAAACAGTTTTAAAATGTCATCGAATCCGCTCAAAGCATGCAAAAAATGTAATTTCTTCTGAGCAAATATTTGAGCAAATTAAACAACCAGTTAATGAGCCAGATTTATCTCAAATACTTCGGGAATATTTAGCACAAGATCCCGATGAAATTTTTCGCACCACCCATATTAGAAATAAACCAAATGCCTGCTTTACTAAAGTTGCCTTAGCTAGATTTGCTGGAGAAAGCTGGGAAAACATTTCCCGGCAGCTCGATGTACCCATTCCCACTCTAAGTAGCTTTTATAACCGCTGGTGTCGTCGCTTTGCTCCATTATTAAAAACCGAATTGAAAAAGCATCTTTAGATATTCAGCTTGAGGAACAATAACTATGAATTTACCCCCCAACACCAAACCTGAAATATTCCAAATTAGCATTCCTTTAAGTGCTCATATTCAAGCTGAGAAATTTCGTCGCTATCAGTCTCAAAGCAGCAAAGCAAGGCAAGTCTACCTCAATACCTTGGCAGTAGCCACAGTCAACTCCTATCTAAATCGTATTGGGTGGGCAACCAACTTAGAGCAAAGTGATAGTTGGAATCCTGTGACTCAAATCATGATGGATGTTGCCGATCTTAAGATTCCTAGCTATGGCAAATTAGAGTGTCGCCCAATTTTATGTGGACAAGATCGAGTCATGATTCCTGCTGAAGTTTGGACAGATAGGATCGGATACATGGTGGTAATGCTCGATAACTCTCTAACTAGAGGAAAATTGATTGGATTTGTCCGCCAAGTAAATCAATCTGAGCTACCGTTGACGCGGTTAGAATCGATAGCAAAATTTCCGACTTATCTCTGCCAGCAAAAACGTGCCACACCAGCGCAAGTTGCTAGCTTGAGTAGCTGGATTTCAGGTGCATTAGCCCAAGGATGGCAACAGCTAGACGAACTGTTTGCTCCACAAATGGTAATAAATTTTAGAAGTAGACGGAATTTCGCACAATCTTTAGTAAGTCTTGATGCTCCAGATATTAGCAAAGTCAAACTGGTTCAGCTGGGCAAGGATGCCTCTCAGACTATTGCTTTAATTTTAGATATTCAACCCCAAAGCGAATCTGAATTTAGTGTATCCGTGAGAGTTTGTAATCATGAATATAATAATTATTTACCTGAAGGATTGGAACTAGTGATTATAGATCAAACCAACCGTCCTGTAATGGTTGCTCAAGCAAGCGAAACTGAAACAATTGAATTTGTTTTTAGTGGTGAACTAGGAGAAAAGTTTAGTGTTGAAATTTCCCTAGATGAGGATATTCAAGTGGAAAATTTTACTATTTAACGCTTAAAGCTAAATTGGCAGTTGAGAAACTATTTAATTTTAAACTGTTAATAATTGCACCAAAAGACCTTACTCTATTACCTACCTACAAATTTACATTTAAGCAAAAAAAGCTCAAAGGTTCTAAAAATTTGGCATAATGCTCTGAGAAAGTATAACCAAGCTTGCAGACAGTTATTGATTTGTCTTTCTATTTGTTATTAAAAGGCAACTTAATTGAGTAGATAATTGATTGATG
Source organism: Cyanobacteria bacterium P01_G01_bin.67 (assembly GCA_039179675.1). Lineage (GTDB taxonomy): Bacteria > Cyanobacteriota > Cyanobacteriia > Cyanobacteriales > Xenococcaceae > Waterburya. The sequence continues at coordinate 45,298 of JBCDEP010000021.1, read as the reverse complement.
TCCAAGTTAGTAGTCCTAAAATTTAGTGGTAGTTTAGATTCAGGCTTTTCAGTTAATTCCGAAATTGGTCAAGAAGGTAAAGCAGTAGACCGAAGTCGGGTTGGCAATTTACCTCCCGCCTCAGAACTAAGTACCTACCTTGCTGTCTGGCAGAAGCATTATAATCAACTAGGAAATCAGCACCGAATTAGACCGCAGCAGATTATTTATGATGGTGCAATTAATCCCCATCTCAAGTTGACCCATTCTGCATCCAAACTGCGGCAAGCTATGGCTCAGTGGCTGGATTCCCCTGGGTTCAATTCTATTAACAAGCATTTAAGAGAAGAATTAAATCGGCAAGAAGCGATCAGAATGCTGATTTGCAGCGATCGCCCTGAAATTTATCAGCTGCCTTGGTGTTGTTGGGATTTGGTGGAAAATTATCCTCAACTGGAAATTGCATATAGCAACCCTAATTTCACTAGTGTTCCCCTGCCCAACCAGGCTGATCGACGCCATAGAGTCAGGATTTTAGCCATCCTGGGGGATGCTCAAGGAATCGATCTCGAAGGAGATCGCGCTTTTCTCAGTGACATCGCCGCAGGAGAAGTAGAGTTTTTAGTTGAGCCAACTCCCCAAGAGCTTGACGAGTATCTGTGGCAAAAAACCTGGGATATTATCTTTTTTGCTGGACACAGTACCACCCAAGCCAGACAGGGAATTTTGTATCTCAATGCCGAGGATCAGCTCACAATTGAGCAGCTTCGCCATGGATTTGAGCATGCGATCGCTTCAGGATTACAGCTGGCAATTTTTAACTCTTGCGATGGATTAGGGTTAGCCGAAGAACTGGGTCAACTTTCGTTACCCCAATCGATTGTGATGCGGATGCCAATACCCGACCTGATGGCGCACAAGTTTGTCAAATACTTCCTTCAGGCATATGCCAATGGCAATTCAATGTACATGGCAATGCGAAAAGCTAGGGAACAACTGCAAGGTTGGGAACAGCAGTTTCCCTGTGCCAGCTGGCTGCCAATTATCTACCAGAATCCAGCGATAATTCCCCCTACTTGGTCTGATTTACAACCTAGGCAACCTTGGTGGCAGCCTTTTTTTAAGCCATTTACTCATCCACAGTCCCTAACCTCAGTACTGATAATTGCAACTATTGTTACTAGTTTAGTCTGGGGACTTCAATCATGGGGCTGGTTAGAATCATCAGAATTAAATGTATATGATCGCCTGATGAGTTGGCGAATTTTTCCCTCTACTGGAGAACGGGTGGTAGTAATTACCATTGATGATCAAGATCAAGCTTATCAGAGAGCAGAGGGAATGGGTCTTAATATGCGAGGCTCCCTGGCTGATGCTGCTTTGGACAAGCTAATTGGCAAATTACAGTCGGGACAAGCTAAAGCGATCGCCTCTGACATCATTCACGATTTTCCGTTTGACCCTAAACTGGCTCAAACTATTGCCCAGACGAAAAACTTTGTGGCGATCTGTCGCATCAAAATTGATCAACCAAAATTGCCTAGCATTGCGCCACCGCCTCAACTACCGACAAAGCAAGTTGGTTTTAGTAATTGGGCAATCGATCCCGATGGAACAGTCCGTCGCCAAATCTTAGGAATGTCCCCCGACAGTGTCTGTCAGAGTGATATTTCTCTTAGTCTACGTTTAGCCTTGCAATATCTGGGAGATATCGCAGCAGGATTTAACTCTCAAGGACAGCTTCAGCTCGAAAATACTATTTTTCCACAACTTAATGCTACCAGTGGCGGCTATCATTTATCAGATGCTAAAGGGTACCAGATTTTGCTCAATTATCGTCGTTTTTTACCCAAAACGATTCCCTTACGCGAAATATTTTCGATGTCGCCATCAGAAGTTAATCAGTTAGTGAAAGACAAAATTATCTTAATTGGGGTAGCTGGTTATAATCATGATCTACATCGCACACCTAATGCCCAAGGAGGGCATCAGCAACGTCTTTCTGGAGTGGTAATTCATGCTCTAATGACTAGCCAAATAATCGATGCTGTGCTGGGAGAGCATCAATTGCTGGGGTGGGCATCAGAATCATTAGAATTGCTTTGGATTGCTTTTTGGTCAATCGTGGGGGGAATTCTGATTGTAATTGGTAAAAGCTCACTCATACAAATTAGCTTGAGGGTGATCGGCTCCTTAACTGTAATCTTTGGCTGTTGTTGGTTACTTTTTCTGAATGATGTTTGGCTAGTAGCGATCGCTCCCGCCTGGGGTTTGATACTATCAGCATTATTGATCGCCGTCTATAGTAAAAATTAATCACTAATAAATCTGATTAGAACTATTATGTTATTGATTGTGATTTCAGTCCTCTTATTAATTGGTAATTGGTTTTTAAGTGAATCCCTCGTACTAATTCCAATCGATTTAATAATTCGTCTTAGCTCTTTTGGCTGGTGGGTTCTGGGTTTACTAGCAGTCTCTTTTATCGCCTGGTGCATCAGCGACGATTGATCAGACTATCGTTAATGGCATTATTGCTAGCCATGCCAAATTCTACACATTTCTGTTCCATATTTGTTATGGCATAGTAGCTAGGTGGGAATAGTCACCTGAACTTGACCACCCAAGTCAAAAGCCTTGTGGACTGCGGCTAGGGCTTTTACTCCATTTTCCTCATCAATGACACAGCTAATTTTAATTTCAGAGGTGGTAATCATTTGGATATTGATTTTTTCCTGGGACAGAGCGGCAAAGAATTTAGCAGCAACTCCTGGATGTCCGATCATACCAGCCCCAACCACGCTTAGTTTAGCGATCGCCGTATCTCCTGAAGCTTGACCACAGCCAATTTTTTGATCTAAATCAGTAATCACTTCACAAGCTAGCTCCGCATCTGATTGGGCGACGGTGAAAGCAATATCACGGGTAGGAACACCATCAATGATATGACAACGCTGAGACTGAATAATGGCATCAACGCTGATATTTTTCTGTGCTAATAAAGAAAAAATTTGTGCTGCCATACCTGGAAGATCGGGCACCTGACGAATGGCAATTCTAGCTTGATTAGTATCTAAAGCCACTCCTCTAACAGGGGGTTGATTACCTTGATACTGATTTTCCGTAATTTCCTTGTGGGAACTAAGATCCACATCAAAAGCCTGAGATAGTAAATGAAGCGCGCGATCGCATTCCGATTCATCAATCACGCAGCTAACTTTGACTTCTGAAGTAGAAATCATCTGGATATTAATCTTGGCATCAGCAAGGGTTTTGAACATTTTTGCGGCAATGCCAGGGCGACCAATCATTCCTGCCCCAGAAATAGCAACCTTGGCAATCTGACGGTCTAATATTACTTCAGCTTCATCAATGGCGTGGGGTTCAGTTCTTAATGAAGGGGCGATTGCTTCGGCTACTGCGGAGGCTGAGTCTAAAACCCGATTCACTACTGTAAAGGCAATATCATTAGTATTACCCTCATGAATAGATTGAATAATTAAATCGACGTCAATGTTTTGCTGGGAGATTTCGCCAAACAAACTAGCGGCGACTCCAGGAGAATCTGGCACCCTTAACAAAGCGACTTTTGCTTGATCGCGGTCTATTTCGACACCATCTACTGGTTTAGCAATTTCCATCCCCTGTAAGGAACGAGGTTGAGGCAGGCGTGAAACTACCTTTGTTCCAGGGCGATCGCTCCAGCTAGAGAGGACAACTAAAGGCATGCCATAATTACGAGCAATTTCTACGGCACGGGGATGCAGCACTTTTGCCCCAAGACTAGCTAACTCTAGCATTTCATCGGCAGTAATCTCTGACATTAACTGCGCCGAAGGCACTAGACGAGGATCTGTGGTCAGAATTCCTGGAACATCAGTATAAATCTCACAGCGATCTGCTTTGAGAGAAGCTGCCAGCGCCACTGCTGAAGTATCAGAACCACCTCTACCTAAAGTGGTAATTTCCAAAATTTCAGTGTTGCTGACCCCTTGAAAACCAGCTACAACTACAACTTCTCCTTTATTAAGATGTCTTTCCAAGCGATCTGTACATACTTGCAAAATCCGAGCGCGACTATGTTCTGCTTCGGTGACGATTCCCACCTGCGCTCCCGTTAAGGAAATTGCGGGCTGTCCCAATTCTTGTAGCGCCATACTGAGTAGAGCAATAGTTACTTGTTCTCCCGTAGACAACAGCATGTCCATTTCGCGACGGCAAGGATTACTGGATATTTCATTAGCCAACTTTACTAAAGTATCAGTAGTCTTCCCCATTGCTGAGACGACAACTACCAAGCTATTTCCTTGCTGTACGGTTTTTTGGATTCTGTTAGCTACAGCTTTAATGCGCTCTACTGAACCAACAGACGTACCACCGTATTTTTGAACAACTAACGCCATAATCTTTAACTCAATCCCAAGAGAGGCATCGCTTATATTATCAGTTATTAAGCGCAACCCGCCAGTAATTTATTTTAGCGAGTATTCAATTATCTATAAATTTTGTCTCGCTTATGGGTAAACCTGAGAAACCTTATGCTGAACAATTAGATTGTACTTTATTGCTTTGGAGGCTACTAAAAAAGGTTAAAGGCTAGACTGATTTTAGCTAGACTTTAACCTATACTTATTTAACAGTGGCGATCGCTAGATCAAGCTCTAGAACGAAAAAGTAGTTCTGAGGGCACCGATAAAGATATCGTCGTTGTCACCATCTTGGTTGGGAGTAGGCAGCCAGACAATTCCAGGAGTAATGGAAATATTATCGTTGAGCTGATACTTGTAAAAACCTTCTAAGTGAATTGGCACATCATTAGAAATATCTTCATCATCACCATCACCATCAGCGTCAATAGAAGCTAAATATGGTTCGGCACCGACAATTAACGCTGCCAAGCTACCTTCTTTTAAGATGTCAGAAACTACAAACGCTGCCGCATAGTTATAAATATCGCCATCACCGTCATCACCCTCACCTACAATATTGGCATCAGTGAAGGCGCCCCAGCCACGAATACTAATTTTGGGGTTAAGGTCATACTGGAATTGAACCCCAAAAGAGTTTGTCTCGACAGGAGAACCAGCAATGATGGTGTCACCAAATTCGTCCTCGAAGTTCGCAAAGTTAGTACCTGTAGCTCCCCAAAGGAATGAACCACGGGGAGAAAGATCACCCAAAGTTTGTTCGTTATCGTAGCCGCGGACATAGGTTAGACCAATCTGCAATGGTTCAATGGGAGTAATGTCAATTTGCCCCAAAGCAGAGAAACTTCCATTAAATAGCCCAGCACCATCACTAGGATCAGAAGCAGTAGGCGCAATGTAGCCTCCAGTCAGAGTGATAAAGTCGTTTAATTCAAAACTAGCGCCAAGACCAGCAGAGGAATTAGCAATACCCTGACGATAGATTGGATTACGTTCGGCAAAACGAGTCAAAGCACCATTAGCACCACCACCAACGTCTAAACCCTTGTTAAAGGTGTTAGCATAGAAGTGGTGAGCAGCTAAACTCGCCATGGCAGTCACCCGCAATTTGTCGCCCAAAGCAGGAAAACTATAGTGGAGACGATCTATGATAATGTCATTACCAGCAAATCCATCAAAGGCAAAACGTCCTTCTCTGGTGCCAGTTTCGTCCTGAAAAGAGTTGCCATTATTACCGGCGGTTAAACGAGTAAACAGTTTATCTTTACCTGTAAAACTGCTAACTAAAGTCAATCGAACTCTATCGGCAAAGGTTACTTCTGAATCTAGGTCAAGGTTATCATCTGGATTCAGTGCTTGTTCATCACCAAAGGCTTGAGCAATATTAAATGTTACCTCACCAACTAATTTAGTAGTGGTGGAAAACTGACTATCTTCAAGAACTGCCGTTCTGCTTTCCAGCTCATCAACTCTACCGCCAACGGTGGCTAATTCAGCTTCAAATTCTTGAGTCATGCGCTCAATCAGCGCTAAATCTTCTTCACTAGGACCAGTATTGGCAGCAATTAATCGCTCAATCTGATTCAAACAGCTATTCAAACCAGCGGCAAACTCATAGCGAGTTAGAGGCTGACTGCCACGGTAAGTTTGGTTGGGGAAACCAGCAATACACCCATAGCGATCAACCAGACTACGAAGAGCTTCATACGCCCAATCCGTAGGCGAGACATCCTGAAGTTGGTTGACATTGGTAACTTGACCCATAGAATCGGTGGGGACTTGCTGAATGTCCAAATCGTTTTCCACCGTATTATTGAAATTAGCGTAGTCAGCAATTTCATTAGGGTTGGACAGGTCTATTTCTTGTGCAGAAACAGAACTACCTGAAAAGATCGCTGCATATAGCAATGCAGCAGTACCGAGCAAAGCAGGCTGCTTTATGTTGAACATTAATTAATTTTCCTCACACCTAATAACCACACACAAAATACAAAATATTTATGTTGTGCATCTATACTTATACGCTATTAAAATTTTTTTTGTCAATTAAGATACTAAACACTAAAGTTTTATGCAGTTACACAATCCATTTGATGTATTAACTGCAACATAAGGTTTAAAGAATAGACATACTAGGAGAGTCAATTTTCTGCTCATCCGAGTGCCAAATCTGACCATCTAGCGCCATTTGCTCAATCAGACTACCGAGGCGAAGTGCTTTAAGAGCTTGCTCTCCTCCCACCGAAGGTCTTTCTCCTCCACGAATACAGTTGACAAAATGTTCAATCTCAGCATAGATTGGTTCAACATTGCTGGTATAGACTTTTTCTGTGATGCCATCCTGTTTGTACAACATATGTGGCTGATCAGCTGACTGATTAGTCTGCTGATGGCGATGAATCAAAATCTCATTAGCTAAAAAATCAGTTTCGATCAGGGAATTTTTGCAGTGTGCTGCTAAACAGCGAATCTTGCGATGGGTAACTTTAGAAGCCGTTAAGGTTGCTACTACACCGTTGGCAAAACTAAGATTGGCAGTTACATAATCTAAATTGCCCGAATTGCTAGAGGCACTGCCACTAGCAGTCAGCTTAACTACTGGAGAGGCTGACAACTCTAAAAGCAGGTCAATATCATGGATCATTAAGTCTAGAACTACCGAAACATCATTAGCTCGATTAGAGTAGGGACTTAGGCGGCGAGCTTCCAATGCCAGGATACTCTCAGTTTGAATTACTTTACTCAACTCTCTGAATGCAGGATTAAATCTTTCAATGTGACCCACCTGAAGAATACATCCAGTTTCCGCAGCTAAATTGACTAGAGACTCTGCTTCCGCAATTGAAGCTGCGATCGGTTTTTCAATCAATACATGAACTCCCGCTTGGAGACAACGGACTCCCACTTCATGATGTAATTTAGTGGGTACTGCAATACAAACTGCATCTACAGAGGGTAAGAGATCTTCGTAATTTTCATAAAAGTGAGTTCGATACTGACTGGCAATTTCGATTCCTCGTGCCAAGTTAGCATCTGAAACCCCGATTAATTCAATATCTTTGAGTAAACTAAGAACTCGAACATGATGCTGTCCCATATTACCAACACCAATGACACCCATTTTTAATGGTCGTGTCTGATTCTTGCTATTATTCAGCGGTTGCTGAGAAAAATTAGTTTGCACTGTTTTAGAAAACTCCTCCACCAATAAGTCGATTAGTATAACCGATGTTTCAATTGCTCTTAAATCACCCAGATACTATCACAGAGATATTAAATGTAAGTAAATTGGAAACTTACAGACTGCATAGTCAATTACATAAGGATGTAAAGCATTTTAATATATCTTTACATGATCTTCTAGTAAAACCGTTGAAAGTCGCAAGCTTGTGGCGATTTTTAACCTGTCTATTGCGCGGCTAAAGTTATTAGCTCCATCTCATCGAGATGGTCTGGCTAAGTTTCGATGCTACCCTTGACAGGATGTCTATATCCTAGATAGAAGCATAATTTGAGCATGAGTAATTTAAAAATAACAAACATATTGGTAAGTATGTTGAGTGCCAGTTGGGGATTGCTATCAGTGGCGGTTAATCCTCTTACAGCACAAGAGATTTCGACAACGCAGAACAATCATAACCTAGGGAATTTAAGATCTTCATTGTGGGTCAAAAGTTTTTCCACCAGAGCGATTGACTTATTACAATCTAGTTCCAGCAGCTCTGGAGCTGGCAATTTACAACCTGGTAATGAGATAGCCCAGGGAGAATTGAATTTAAAAGAATTTTGTCAGAATTATCCCTACAATTCTCAATGTATGGAAGTTACACCAGCAACTGAATCGGAAACAGGCGATCGCTCACCGATTCCTGTCCCCACATTGCCGCCGACAAGCAATCGTCAAGACCCAGATTCTAACCAAAAAAGCGGCTGGGCAATTGTTCCCGAAGCTAGTACCTTAGGTTTGGGAGGACAGATCGTGAGAAAAATTACTCCCAATTTTAATGCTCGAGTAGGAGTGAATGGCTTTGGGCTAGGTATTGATATCGAAGAAACAGAAATTGATTATGAAGGAGATTTAAATTTGTTCAATGTCTCCACTATTGTAGATATTCACCCTTTTAAAAAGTCTGGATTTAGAGTTAGTGGCGGTTTGATTTTAAGTGATAATAGTTTTGATGGCACCGCAGATATCTCAGAACAGGTAGCAGAAGAGATCGGTGAAGTGGAAATAGAGGGACAATCAGTTGGTATTAGTGAACTCAATATCAATGAATTAGCTACTCTAGATGCCGATATCGATCTTAATAACAGCGTTGCACCTTACTTAGGAATTGGCGGAGGAAATGCAGTAGGAGAAGGTAAGGGTTTGGGATTTTGGTGGAATTTAGGAGTAGTGTTGGGTGGTTCTCCTGAAGTCGAAATTACGACCAATATTGCCGAAGAAGTTCCTGAAACAGTCAGAGAAGAGGTCGAAGCAGCAGCAGATCAAGTTATTGAGGATGAGGAAGAGGATCTGGAGGATGAACTAGACTTTATTAATATATATCCCGTGGTGTCATTGGGTTTTTCCTATCAATTTTAGATCAGACTACTGGTAGCTACTAGCTCATAGCTTTTAGCTACTGCTGTTGAGTACAAGTTCGGGTTTTAATGACAAATTTAAGACCCTTATTCCATTACAAAACTTTGCGGTGGTGGTAATCTCGATAGCTATTGTCTTAATCTGACAGTTATTACCTCAATCATAATTTAAGATATTTCTATTAGATGACTGTTTCCCCCCACAAAAAAGCTAAGGCACTAAAATCTGGTAGTCGTCGTCCTGCCAGAGAACTCTGTAGCGAGTGCGGACTTTGTGATACTTATTATATCCATTATGTAAAAGAAGCCTGTGCTTTCTTAAATCAGCAAATCGCTGAGCTAGAAACAGTTGCTCATGGTCGCAGTCGAGATTTGGACAACAAAGACGACTGGTATTTTGGCGTTAGTCAAGAAATGATGGCTGCTCGTAAGCAACAACCTATTCCAGGGGCGCAGTGGACGGGCATTGTCAGCACGATCGCCTGTGAGATGTTAGAACGTGGTTTAGTAGAGGGGGTTGTCTGCGTTCAAAACACCCCTGAAGATCGATTTCAACCAATGCCAATAATTGCCAGAACCCCAGAAGAGGTTTTGGCTGCTAAGGTAAACAAACCTACTCTTTCCCCTAATTTAAATGTCTTAGAGCAAATTGAACAGTCGGGATTAAAACGCCTGTTGGTAATTGGTGTAGGCTGTCAGATTCAGGCATTACGGGCAGTAGAACAAGAGTTGGGGCTGGAAAAACTCTATGTTTTAGGGACTCCCTGTGTCGATAACGTCAGTCGTGAGGGTTTACAAAAGTTTCTCGATACTACTAGTAAATCTCCTGAGACAGTAGTACATTACGAGTTTATGCAGGACTTTCGGATTCACTTTAAGCATGAAGATGGTTCAATTGAGAAAGTTCCTTTCTTTGGGTTAAAAACAAATAAATTAAAGGATGTCTTTGCCCCTTCCTGTATGAGCTGCTTTGACTATGTTAATTCTTTAGCGGATTTGGTAGTGGGTTACATGGGTGCCCCCTTTGGCTGGCAATGGATTGTCGTTCGCAACGACACGGGAAAAGAAATGCTCGATCTAGTGCGAGACCAATTAGATACCCAGGAAGTTATGTCTAAAGGAGATCGCTCTGCGGCAGTACAACAAAGTATTCCTGCCTATGATAAGGGGGTTACCTTGCCGATGTGGGCAGCAAAAATGATGGGAGTGGTGATTGAGCGTATTGGACCTCAAGGACTGGAATATGCTCGTTTTTCGATTGATTCTCACTTCACCCGCAACTATCTCCATCTAAAGCGTAACTATCCCCAAAAGCTAGAACAACATGTTCCTGAATATGCTAAAAAAATTGTGGCGCAGTACAAATTACCTGAGTGAAATTTAGCGGGAAGCTTTACTAATTAATCACGTCTAACCAAGATCACCATGAAACTAAATTTTCCCATTTTATTCAAGATGGCTATAAATTTAAGGATAGATGTTGAAGATAAAGTTAAGAACTCATGGAGGATACTGAGCAAGGTCAGTCGATACTAGTCATTACGGGAATGCACCGTTCTGGCACTTCCTTGGCTACCTCGCTCTTACAGAGCAGTGGCGTTTTTATCGGCGATCGCTTGATGGAAGGAGGGACTGGCAATCTTAAAGGACACTTTGAGGACTGGGACTTTGTTGATTTACATCGTGATTGCCTCACCGCTCAAGCAATTAATCGAGAAGGTTGGACAACCCAAGCAGACTTTGGCTTTTCAGGAGAGTATTTAGAACGAGCTAAGACCTTGATTGCCGCCAGGAGTAAATATTCGCTCTGGGGCTGGAAAGATCCTCGCACCACGTTGTTTCTGAATTCTTGGCAACAGCTAATTCCTCAGGCAAAATTTGTCTTCATTTATCGCTCTCCTTGGGACGTGGTGGATTCCTTATTTCGTCGAGGAGATTTAGTGTTTAAAACTGCTCCTGAAATCGCGATCAAAACCTGGATCAGCTACAATCAAGCTATTTTAAAATTTTGCCAACAGACCGAGCGACCTTGGCTCTTACTGAGAATTGAAGATGTAATTCAAAGTCCGCAATTTGTGGTTAGCTCCATTAATCAGCGGCTAAAACTTAACTTACCCTCCCCTCAAAATTTATATGATGAGTCTTTGTTTAGCATTAGGGCCACCAATCTGCAGCAAGCTGACCTAATTCAGCGCTATTTTCCCTACGCCAACGAACTTTATTTGCAACTTCATCAACAGGCTCATCTTGCGACTCCCATATCAGCGACGATCATGGTTCAAGATCGCTCTTCTTGGTTATTACAGAATTGGTTCAAGCAACCAGTAGTTAAGGCTCGCTCTATAAGATCTTGGTATCGGTTAAGGCGAACAGTAATTAAAAAGTAGAGCAGGCTCAATTTACTATAGCAATCTTAAATTATTCCCTATCCCCTATCCCCTATTCCCTAGCAACCTCATTTAATATTTTCACAACTTAAGCAGGATCGCTATATTCTGACTTGCTAATAATTTGAGTTGATGTATCCTATTCAAGATGCGGTTTGGGATATTTGACGATAATATCCAGGTTAACTGAGATTTTGTCGATAACTATCTTAGACTTTTAGCTAAAATCATTTTTGGTAAAGATTAGCCATGGAAGATACTGACCTCAATCAAACTGTCATTATTATGACGGGAATGCACCGTTCTGGTACTTCATTGACCGCATCTTTATTGCAAAGTGCAGGCATGAATATTGGCGATCGCCTGATGGGAGAAGATACGGGCAATGCTAAAGGGCATTTTGAAGACCTTGATTTTGTGGAATTTCATCAAAATGTACTGCAATCTCAGGGAATTAGTGTCGCAGGCTGGACTGAGCAAAACCAGATTCAGGTTCAGCCTCAGTATTTGGCTTTGGCAAACAATTTGATTACCGCTCGGCAAGAACAGCAAATTTGGGGCTGGAAAGACCCCAGAACCACTCTCTTTTTAGACTTTTGGTCGCAGTTGCTGCCCCAAGCTAAATATGTTTTTGTTTATCGTTCCCCTTGGACGGTTGTGGATTCCTTATTCCGTCGCGGGGACGTGATATTTCGCACTAATCCCAATTTTGCTGTACAGCAATGGTGTAACTATAACCAAGCAATTTTAGATTTTTATCAAAGCCACCAGGAGCATTGTTTGCTGTTGGAAATCGGCAGTGTAATTCAAGATTCTGTCGTGATTAATCTCGTTCAGGAGAAGTTTGGTTTAGAATTGCGATCGCCAAAGGCTCTTTACGAACCAGCTTTGTTTACTGCTGATGGCAATAACTACTATCGCCAAGCTTTGCTCAGTAAGTTTTTTCCCCAAGCCATAGATTTATATCATCAATTAGAAGCGCAGGCAGATGCGGGTTGTCCTGATCTTGAGCGGCAGCAACAGCAGCAACAGGCAGTTAGCTCTAGCTGTGAGTCTTGGATTTTACAGGACTGGATCGATCTCCAGCTGGCTCGAACTGAGATTAAGCAGCTTCAGACGGCTAACATCGAATTAGCTAGGACTCAGACCGAATTTGCTCAGGCTCAGCAACAGCTTCAGACGGCTAACAACGAACTTGCTCAGATTCAGCAACAGCTTCAGACGGCTAACAACGAACTCACTCAGACTCAGCAACAGCTTCAGACGGCTAACAACGAACTCGCTCAGACTCAGCAACAGCTTCAGACGGCTAACAACGAACTCGCTCAGACTCAACAGCAACAAGAACAGTTAGCAGAAGAATTAAATCAATCGCAAAAACAGTTCCAGATAGCACAAATGCAAACTGAGCAGTTTAAGCTACTGGTGACGGCGATGGAAACCAGTAAGTTCTGGAAATTAAGAAGATGGTGGTTCCAGCTTAAGCAAAAAACTCATTTAGCAGGAATGGATACGGTCTATCAGAATTATCTAATTTCTCAAAACAAACTGCCCTTATTAGAACAGCCCGCTTCTGCAATTGTCGATCCTGAAATTCCCGTCAGCGATAACTTTCAATATCAGAAATGGTTAGAAAATAATTATCCTCGAATAGCAGAATTAAGTAAGCTGGGCGCAGCTAGTCTAAAACTGGCGGCTCAGCCTTTAATTAGTATTATTGTGCCTGTTTATAATCCTGACGAAGATTTCCTGCGTCAGGCAATTGAATCAGTTTTGGTACAGGTTTACCCTAACTGGGAACTATGTTTAGCGGATGATTGCTCGACTAAACCCTACGTTAGAACTGTCCTAGAGGAATATGCCCAACAAGATCCTCGAATCAAACTAACTTTTCGGCAGGAGAATGGACATATCTGTCATACTTCCAATTCGGCACTATCACTAGCGACGGGAGAATATATTGCTCTTCTCGATCACGATGATTTATTACCGCCTCATGCCTTAGCCAAAGTAGTAGATCTACTAGATAAACATCCTGAAGCTGATTTTATCTATTCTGATGAGGATAAGGTAGATGAGCAAAATATTCATAAAGATCCCTTCTTCAAGCCTGATTGGTGTCCCGATTCCTTTTTAGCCAGAATGTATACGTGCCATCTAGGAGTTTATCGGCGATCGCTGGTTGAGGAAGTCGGTAACTTTCGGGTCGGTTTTGAAGGTAGCCAGGATTATGATTTAGCCCTGCGAATTACGGAAAAAACCAACAAAATATATCATATTCCTGATATTCTCTATCATTGGCGCATTCACCAGCAGTCTACCGCAGCGGCATCTGATGCCAAGCCTTATGCTGCTAACGCTGCCCAAAAAGCCTTGAGTGAAGCAATTCAACGTCGTGGAGAACCTGGTAAAATCACAACCCGCACTAATTTTCCTGGGGTATATACCGTTAGGTATCAAATCAAAAAGCCGAAATTGGTGAGCATTATTATTCCCACCAAGGATCTGGCAGATACTTTAGATGTGTGTTTGAAGTCAATTTTTGCTAAGACGACCTATGGCAACTATGAGGTGATCGTCATTGACAATGGCAGTACTGAAGCCAAAACTAAGCGCTGTTTTGAATTTTGGCAGCAAAAACAACCAGATCGCTTTAAATGCCATAAATACGACATTCCCTTTAACTATTCTCAAATCAACAACTATGCCGTATCTCAGGCTGAGGGAGAATATCTGTTATTTCTGAATAACGATACAGAAGTAATTACTCCAGACTGGCTGGAGGGAATGGTAGAGCAAGCACAAAGATCTTCTATTGGTGCTGTGGGCAGCTTATTACTGTATCCTGATGACACAATTCAACACGCAGGAGTAGTTTTAGGGATTGGTGGTGTTGCTGGGCATAGCCATAAACATCTTCATGTTTCTCAATCTGGATATATTTCCCAAGCAGTTTCGATCAACAATTATTCAGCGGTAACTGCCGCCTGTCTCATGTGTCGGCGAGAAGTATTTGACGAGGTGGGAGGTTTTGAAGAGAAATTAGCGATCGCTTTTAATGACGTTGATTTCTGCCTTAAAATTACTAGTCTTGGGTATCGGAATATATATCTACCCCATGTAGCGCTTTACCACTATGAATCAAAGAGTCGGGGTTATGAAAATACTCCTGCTAAACAAGCTCGTTTTGCCCAAGAAGTGACCTATATGAGACGCAAATGGTCGGATATTTGCGATCGCGATCCTTGCTACAATGTCAACTTAACTAAAAGTCATGAAGACTATCGCCTCAATGTTTGATATAAGATTACTGATTACCGTTGACTGTTGACGGATAACTGATAACTCATTACTGTTGACTGTTGACGGATAACTGATACCTGATATTGCCTATGTTTTCAGAACCTTTGCAAGATAATCTAGCTAAATATTCGATCGTTATCCCTATTTTCAATGAAGAAGCAATTTTACCTGAATTATGGCGTCAACTTCGGGCAGTAATCGATCAACTCGATGGTATTTGTGAGGTAATTTTTGTTGATGATGGTAGTAGCGATCGTTCTTACCAGATACTATCAGAATTACATCAAGCAAACCACGAAATCAAAATTATTCGTCTGTCTCGAAATTTTGGACATCAATCAGCCTTGACCGCAGGTATCGAAAAAGCATCAGGCAAAGCAGTAATTTTGATGGACGGAGATCTGCAAGACTCACCCCAGGCTATTTTCAATTTTATTGATAAATGGCATCAAGGATACGATGTTGTTTATGCAGTGCGCGAAAAACGCAAAGAATTTTGGTTGAAAAGATTTGCTTTTGTCGGCTTTTATCGGCTATTAAACTCTTTATCAGGCATGAAATTACCGATAGATGCAGGGATTTTTTCGTTGATGGATCGTCAGGTAGCAATTGCCTTACGTCAAATGCCAGAACGGAATCGCTATCTTAGCGGATTGAGAGCCTATGCTGGTTTTAGACAGACGGGAATCATCGTTGAAAGGGGTTCGAGATACAAAGGTCAGCCGAAAGTTACTGTGACCAAACTGTTTAAATTGGCATTTGATGGGATTTTTTCTTTCTCGATCATTCCTTTAAGAATTGCCACTATTTTTGGCTTAATTTCAGCAATTGTATCTTTCATCATTGGAATTATTGGTCTATATTTCAAACTAATCTTAGGCACAACATTTTTATCTTGGACTTATGGGTTGACTACCACTTTTTTTATGGGTGGAGTACAGTTAATTTTTCTGGGAATTATCGGCGAATATATTGGTCGTATTTACGATGAGGTTAAACAAAGACCTTACTACTTGATTCGAGACACATCTGGGTTTAAAAATACCGAACAGAAAATATATGAAGAGATTTCCCGTTAAGTTACTGGCGATTCTTCCCGCATTGATCTTGATTTGGTTGGTGTGGCGATATGGTGTTAATTTACCTGTCTGGGATGAGTGGGATACCCCAGGTGCCGCAATGGTTCAGACAGCGACCAACCAGATGACATGGGGACACTGGATTAGTCAACATAATGAAAGCCGCAAATTGTTTCCCAGACTCTTATTTGTACCATTAGCCAGTTTTACTAGTTGGAATATTAGGAGCGAAATGCTAGTCAGCATTTTGCTGGCATGTCTGATATCAGTTAGTGTTTATTGTCTGAGTAAAATAACCTTGAATTGTAGTCCCATCCGTAGAATTGCTTGTCTTTTCTTTGCTAATCTTCTAATTTTCAGTCCGATGCAGTGGGATAACTGGTTATGGGGACTACAAGCAATTACTTTTGTGCCCATTGCCTGTATTACTGCCTCATTGGCGGTTATTTTTGCGTCTAATCCCCTAATCGTCAAGTTTATCGTTAGCGGCATTTTGGCGACCATTGCCACGTTTTCTTTTGCTAATGGGATGTTGAGCTGGATCATTATCATGCCCTCACTAATTTGGGTTACCAGTAAAACTAAAAATACTAAAAAGATAACGGTGATTGCTCTAGGGTGGCTGGCGCTATTTGGCTTTAATTTGGCAATTTATTTTCATGACTATATTAAGCCCTCAAGTACTCCTGGGTTCTCGGAATCATTAGTTAATCCTTTCAATACCATCGCCTATTTTTTATCATTTATCGGTTCTCCATTAGGGTTTCATTCCCTAGTATCAAATCAAATTATTGGGTTAATTATTCTTGTTTTCTTTGGCTTATCTTGCTTTTATATTTTAGGCATCAAAGAAAATAGACCCTTATTAAACCGAGCTTTTCCCTGGATTTCGATTGGAATCTATACTATTGCTAGTGGGACTTTAACTACAGCTGGTAGAGTTGGTTTTGGAGTAGCACAGTCACTAGAATCAAGATACGTTACTTTCTCCACTTATGGCGTATTGGCTTTGATTTACTTGTTAACAATTATTGATGAAAATATTAAACATAAAAATCTTAAGTTTTCTCGGCTTGATGGATTATTTCCTAAAACAATCAGTTTTCTCTGCGTAGCTTTTCTCTTAGTTTATCCAGCTAATTTTGCCTGGGGAGCTAACAAGATGATTACAGTCAATCATGAGCGACTCTATGCCAAAGCTTGTTTAATTTTCATCAACCAAATTGATAACCCAGACTGTTTGAAATATCAAATTTATCCCAGACCAACTTTTTTAGTCCAAAGAGCCAACGAACTCAATAGCCTAGGTTACTTACAACCAGCTCTAGCAACTAGCGATCGCTTAGAGAACATAAGTGGACAAAATTTACTGGGAGTAAACTACGGAAATTTTGATGGTTTGTCCCGTGATGATGATGGTAATTATTTAACATGGGGATGGTCGGTATTACCAAAGTATAATCAACCTGCTCATGCCGTTGTTCTAGCTTATCAAACTCAGGATAATGTCGAGCATGCTTTTGCCTTGGCTAAACCCGAACAAAATCGCCCAGATGTGGTCGAAACATTGGGTAAACAACAATATTCTCAGTCAGGATGGAGTAAATCTTTTGCCTCAGATCTGATCCCCAGCGATGCTGTTGCCATTAGTGCTTGGGCTTTTGATAGTAACATTGGCAGAGCTTATAAACTCAATCTAGTTCAGCAGCTCGAACAATAAATTTGACTTCTGGCACCAAAAGCTTCTTATAAGACATTGTACCCTTGTCCTTAAGGGTAGCGCTGAGACTGAATGTAAGGCACATAGTTATCTGTTTACACGGTTTAACCGTGCAACTAATACATATGTTGTTCCGCCTTTGATTAGGGCATATACCCGCATGTAGTTTGATAAATCTCGATTGAGCTGCGGGAAAGGGGAAATGAGAAAAGAGGAAATGAAAATAGCTATAAATAACTTTTCTGCATATATTTCAGATCGAGTAATATAATTTTCGTCAAACTGTACTCAGAGAAAGATGAACGAAATACAACAGATTGCCTTGGAAAACTTTGACGAAACTCAATATCTGCGTTTAAATCCAGATATATCCGATGCCGTTGCCAGGGGAGATTTTGAGTCGGGTTGGGATCATTACCAGAGATATGGCAAAGCCGAAAACAGACCTGGTGCAGTCAAACAAGATGCCTTATTTGACGAAACTCAATATCTGCGTTTAAATCCAGATATATCCGATGCTGTTGCCAGGGGAGATTTTGAGTCGGGTTGGGATCATTATTCAAGATATCGCAACATTGAAAATAGACCTGGTGCAGTCAAACAATATGCCACAGTAGACCTGTTATCTGGAAATACTAATTCGATACCTGTGCCTCCTCCTGATCTGAGAGCAAGAGTACATGGTGCAGAAGAGTTAGCTGCATTCCATAAAATAGGGGAGGTAGTTGCTGGTGATCTGGAAGGGACTATTAAATCCCTTGATTTGGAATTAAACGATCGCAGCAATATTTTAGATTTTGGTTGCGGTTGCGGTCGAATTATTAGTTGGTTTCAAGATTTACATCCCAAAAGCAAATTTTACGGGACTGATATCGACGACGAAGCAATAACTTGGTGTCAAGAAAATCTGGCGGCTTGGGGTAATTTTTCGGTCAATGATGCGATGCCTCCATTGTCTTACCCAGATCAATTCTTCGATTTGCTATACTCCATCTCCATCTTTACTCATCTACCCGAAGAGATGCAGTTTGCTTGGCTTCAGGAACTACAAAGAGTTTGTAAACCAGGAGCGTATTTGTTGTTAACCGTACATGGAGAGCATCTTTTTCCTAAGAATGCCGAGTCAGCTAAAATTGAATTTGCAAATAATGGATTCTACTATTGGATCGAAAAGTATTCCAATGGATTACCTGAATTCTATCAAACATCCTTCCATACTGAGACTTATATTCGCGATCGCTGGAGTAAATTTTTCGAGATTGAGCAGATCGTGCCTAAAGGAATTGCTAACCATCAGGATTTGATCATCTGTAAGAATACTCGTTCTTAAGAGTATTTTAATTTCTAATTGAGAGTAAAGATTTGTTTGTGGCTATTAGCTTTTGGCTTTTAGCCATTAATAGAAGATTTGTCTTAGTTAAAAAGTAAAACGATTTAACCTGTTAAGTGAGCTGATGCAATACAAAAAACAGCGTTGCTAATCAATCATAACGATATTCTTTATAGTATGAAAATTCTAATAACAGGATTTGAACCTAATGATGACGGCTTAAATGCATCTGAATTAGTAGTGAATTCATTGCGCGATAATCCGCCTCAAGAGATTGCACAGTATACTTCCTATATTGACTTTAAAATTTTGCCAGGAAACACCAAGATACTCGGGCAGATTATAGATGACATTCTTGAATCTACTGCACCTGACATTTGTTTGGGTATTGGTCAAGCACGCGGATACAATCGTATAGCTCTTGAACGAATTGCTAAAAACCTAAAGTATTTTGTTACTCTCGATAGAGCTGGTAACGCACCAAAAGGAGAACCTGTTGTCTCTGATGCTCCGTTAGCGTATTTAAATTCTCTAGTGGAGCAAGATGCTCTAATACCATTACTGGAGAGTTACAACATTCCATGTAAAGTTTCAAATGATTGTGGTACACATCTGTGCAATCAGTCTTTTTATCATTTTCTCCACTGGAAAAATAAATTAAAAAAAGATACGAAAGTTGGTTTTATTCATATTCCTGCGGTTCCCGAACAAGTTATTAAACACTGGACAGAATCACCTTTCATGCCTAAAGAAATGACCTGCCAAGCCATAGCCGTAATAATTGATAAACAAATTCAGCTCACGACCAAAAAAATCGAAAATTGAGGCTTCTTAAACTTAGTTTTAGCCTCTTAGTTGATGATTTCAAATAGTTGAAACTATCTAAATTGTTTTTTGATGATTTTTTTAGTCTAAACTACAGATATTAAGCAACGCTCTAAAGATGAAAGTAGAATAATTTTTCTTTTTCCTTTTTCCCCCTACCCACCCCTCGCAGATCTATAAAGTATGTATGGTTACTAGTTACTAACTAAGCTACTTCCAGGCGACTAAAATGACGCCAGCGACTATAAAACCTAAACCGAGAGAGCGAGTTAGGGGAATTGTCTCATTGAACCAGAAATAGCCCAATAAGACAGAAAAAACATAAACTAAAGAAACCGCAGGTGCAGCCATACTCAGATCGACTTTGGTCAGCAGCATAATATAGGCGATCGCACCTAGACCATAGCAAGCTAAGCCCAAAATTAATTCGGGAGTAAAGAAAATTTCTAATACTCTACTAAATATATTAGTAGCGGATATCTTAGCTAATTTAGCTGCACCTAATTTCAAAAATAGTTGCCCAGCAACACTAAAAAAAATAGACAAGAAAAGGTAACCCAATTCTACTAAACTCATAATTGTCGGCTCTCGTTTTGATTATGCAAACTGTCTTTTGATGTCAATGAACAAACATATCACACTAGCAGAAAAAGTAGTTTTAATTACAGGTGCTTCTGCTGGGATCGGTGCTGCTTTAGCTGAAGTTTTAGCCGAAAAACATACTGGAATTCGTTTGGTTTTAGCATCGCGTAATCAATTATTATTAGAAACTGTTGCTGCTAAATGCCGTGCTTATAATGCAACCGTTTGCGTAATACCGACAGACCTCTCTCAACTAGAGCAAGTTCAATCATTGGCTCAACAGGCTTTAAAACATTATGGGCGAATCGACATCTTAATCAACAATGCAGGTTATGGACAAATGGGTCCTATGGAACTAATTCCCCCTGCTGCTGCACAGGAACAGTTCGCGGTAAATTTTCATGCTCCTTTGGTTTTGAGTCAGGCTCTTATTCCCGCCATGCGATCGCATGGTAGAGGCAAAATTATCAACGTTAGTTCTCTGGGGGGCAGGGTTCCCTTCCCTAGTGCAGGGATGTATAGCTGCTCAAAATTTGCCCTAGAAGCCTTAAGCGATGTGATGCGGATGGAACTAAAGGATTTTGAAATTCAGGTGAGTGTAATTGAACCAGGTCCCGTAGTTACGGACTTTTTTCGCGTGGCATGGCAAAAAGTACAGGAGACGATTCCTAACTATGCCGAGACTCCTTACGCACCGATTTTTAAAAATATTGAAGCCATAGATGAGCAGCTAGATTTACTCGGCTGGAGTGCTGAGAAAACCGCTCAGGCGATCTCCAAGATTCTTGCCAAACCTAAGGCTAAACCGCGCTATGTTCTGGCAACAGGAGGAAAAACGATGATCTTTATCATGAACCAACTGCTTCCTACTTGGGCAAGAGACGAGTTTTGGCGACGTTTTTACGGTATCCATCAGATTAAATGGGAAGCAGAATCTTAGTTAGAAGAAGAGAGCTGACAAAATGATTGAGAACAATTTAATTGAAACCTGCATAAAAAAATCTACTAATCGTATCTAGAGAATACAAGCAAGATACACTAGGGCTACATTACATGACCGATCTTGGATGAGCTTTGTAAACGGTAAATTCAAATGTCTAAATAAATAAAGAGTGAAAACAAAACAACAGCAAAGCAGTACCTAGCAAATTTTTTCTTTCAAACCCCGATTAATATGTTGAATCTCGGCGAGATCTCGAATCAAGGGTATCCTCGATTCAATATAGGAATGTGTCTCAGAAGTTTCAGCAGTACTAAGAAATATTTGGGCTTTGATCTGATCCAAGATGTACTGGACAATTTCCAAATCACTCAACTCTGGAGTAATGAATGTTTGAGCCTGTTCAATAATTATCCAAACAAGGTTTAGCTTGAAAGAATCCAACATGATTATTATGCTTTTGAGTGACTATAAATTAAAAGGATTTTTAAAACTGTCCGCTAGATACTCTCATCTAAAAAAGGCAATATAATAAGTGCCTAAAATAGATGTTATGTAATTATGTAATTCATATTACTAAAATTCACATTACTTAACAATTTTACGAATATATTTGCTAGAGCTAATGTATTAATCTCGTGTTACAAACGTGCTAATTCTTGTAGTACAAAGCTAACCCTTGGCTTCTAGATTCAAGTCCCGAAACTATTAAATCAGCAAGAGTAAACCAATCAAAAGGTTTGCTGATCGCGTTCCTAATATCAAGTTTCTGAAGTATTTTCGATGATATTTGTGGCGGGAAAGAAGTTAGCAGCAGTACCGGAATATCTAGAGTTTTGGGCTGAACTCTAAGTTTTTCTATCATTTCAATACCAGTCATTCCAGGCATCTGAAAATCAGTCAGAATTAAATCTGGTAATTCCCTTTGCACTTCTCTTAAGCCTTCTTTACCTGAAGAACTTAACCGCACTTGCCATTTTGTTGTTGTTTCCAGAGAAATTTTAATTAGATCCAAAACATCAATGCAATCATCTACTGCTAATATGCAAAGCTGCTTATTTTTCAATCTTCATTCCTCATTAATTTAAAGAAAAAAGTTGGTAATATTCTTACGAACGTGATTCTTGGTGTAGAAATAAACATTAAGATACTTTTTGATGTATGGAACGCATGCTTAATCTTTTTTTAAAGCTTGCAACAAAAATCAGAAATCAAAATAATTTCTTAAATTCACCAATCAAGTTAGTAAATATGAACTATATTGATGGCGATAAAGTTTTAATTGGAGTAATCGACCATGAATCCTTTTCAACAACACGGAGCTTTTAGCTGGTGCGAACTTATGACCAGTGACACGGATGCCGCCAAAAATTTTTATCAGCGACTATTTGGTTGGACACTAAAAGATGAGCCAATGGAAGAAGGAAAAACTTACACTGTTATCCAAGCTAGAGAAGAGAAAATTGGTGGCATACTATCTACAGCCGATGCCTTAAGTGAGGAGACTCCTAAACCTCATTGGGGAACTTACGTTACGGTCGATGATGTTGATAAAACTGTAGAACTAGTTAAACCTATGGGTGGCAAGATTATTGTGCCACCGATGGATATTCCAGGTACTGGTAGATTTGCTGTCTTCGCCGATCCTCAGAAAGCAATGTTATCAATTATTTCTTATAGCTAAGAAAAGTAATTAACAGTAATTAATCATTGCGACAATTGAAGATTGAAGAGAGAGCGATCGCCAGATATATTCAAGATATATTCAATGCAAAATCACAAAGACAAGATTTTTTGGCATTGCGAGTTTGTGGGATGATATGTCAAGTGTTTTTTCTCTCTTCAATATTTCTTAATCCCGTTATTTTGGGATTATTTGTTATAGATAATGCCACGATATTTATAAAGATTGGATGGGACGGGACTCTGGTAATTTGTTTGGCGTAGAGTGTAATTTCTGCCCAAGAATCTGCCATTTAATCCTGATTCTACCGTATTGATCGAGTTTATTGAAGCCTGATATTTAGTACCGCGATAACAAAGTTGCATAATTAATTTCTCCTGTTGATTGACTTATTGCATAATTTAAAAAGCGATCGAGAACAAGTCGAGTTTAAATTGGGAATAAGTAGTGAAATTAAATATAAAATTGGCTTGGCATAAGGTCAGGGGTCAGGAAAAAAATTAGCACTGGTATCTTATAAATAATCTCGCCCACCTACTTAACTAATAGGCAAGGATTTTTCTGCTAGTTCTACTCAGTCAAATTGATAATAGCGTCAAAGTCATATTTATTAAGCATTTCTGCTATTCCTCTCGCAATGTATTGGTGAGAATTAGGAATTTTAGCTATCAACTGTTCGATTTGCTCCCGATCAACGGCGATCGCCGCTCGATTGATGTCAGTAATTAAGCTGGGAGATAAAACCGCTAGATCATGGAAGGAAAGAGAGAGAGAAGTTTTACTTTGAGGCTCAGGTTGGTGATCTTTAGATTCTGCTTGATAGGTAAACTTTACACCTAGATGTTGGATTAATTTATCAAAAATAACTTGTTCCGTAAAAGGCTTTGCCACAAAATCATCACAACCTGCACTAAAAATTTTCTCTTTTTGCTCCTCAAAAGCAGAAGCAGTTATAGCAATAATAATTGTCTTTGTGAGAGTAGATTGCGTTTTAATGTGCTTAGTCGCTTCATAACCATCCATAATCGGCATCCGCATATCCATCCAGATTAAATCAGGTTGCCATTCTTGCCAAAGAGCGATCGCCTCTTGACCATTGGTTGCCGTTCGAGATTTGAAACCGACAAGCCGTAGTAATTTAGCTAATGCCAGGCGATTGGTTTCTTGGTCATCAACGATGGCAATCCGATAGTCTATTTGTCCTGGTGCCAGCTGTTTTACAGGTTTTGGAGGTACTAAGATTTCGGCGGTGGCAGAATCTGCTAATTCTACCTGAATCTCAAAAGCAAAAACTGAACCTTCCCCTAAGATACTAGTAGCATGAATTTCGCCCCCCATTAATTCGGCAAACTGACGGCTAATAGCTAGTCCTAACCCTGTGCCTCCTTGAGATTGGATGCCGCTGGCTGTTTGTACAAAAGGATCGAAGAGCCGCTCAAGTTCTTCTGGGGCAATACCTCTACCTGTGTCTGTTACATCAAAACGGAGACGCACTGAATTATGTGGTAAGGAAGCCGCTGGTTGAGCATAAAGCATTACTCCTCCCACTTGAGTAAATTTAACCGCATTGCTCATCAAGTTAATCAACAATTGACGTAACTTTCGCGGATCGCTCACGATGTATTGAGGAAGATTGGGTGCCAGCTCAAATTTAAACCATAGCTCTTTAGCTTCCGCCCTAATCTGAAACATTTCTTGAATTGTTTGCAATAGCCGATGTAAATCAAAAGCTTCGGCATTAAGGGTAATTTTTCCTGCTTCAATCTTAGACATTTCGAGAATATCGTTGATCAGATTGAGCAGATGTTCCCCACTACGATTAATAATATCGAGAGACTCTTTTTGGGTAGGGTTGATCGTGTCTGACCGCGACATCAATTGAGAAAACCCCAGAATAGCATTAAGAGGAGTTCGCAATTCATGACTCATATTGGCTAGAAATAGGCTTTTAGCGCGATTAGCAGCATCGGCTTCCTGAGCTTTTAACTGTAACTGCTGACTAGACTGTTCCAATTGCTGACGTGAAGCGGAAAGTTGTAACGACAACCAATTAACGCCAATCAATAATCCCAACACAGAGATTAATCCTACCAGGACAATGGCACTAGCTAGCTTTCGTGCAGGAGCAAACGCCTCCTCCTGACTAATCTCTACCAGCAAAGCAATATCTTGTTCATTTAGCCATCGATATACCCCCAAAACAGGAGCTTGCTCATAACTACGATACATACCATAACCACTCATGCCGCTCATAGCAGCATTGATTCCTGGGCTATCGATATTATTAGCAAAAGCCTGATTAGACGATTTACCAGCAATAAAGACATTTTTGCTAATTAAAGACCCCACTAAATAGCTTTCGCCACTTTCTCCCAAACCTGTTTTTTCCCTAACAATGTAGTCTATGCGTTCGAGATCTAAATCAACTAAGATCATCCCCGAACGATCCTCTAACGGCTTAGCAAGAGTAATTGCTGGTTTTCCTGTAATAGGAGAAACATAGAATATGGGTGCAAAATTAGCCCCAATTTCTACCTGTTCGACATAGGTGATGTTGGCTAAGATTTCGTATTGTCCTTCGCGCTGTTTATTAGTAGAAAGAATAATTTTATTGTTGCGGTCTAAAATCAAGATTTCTTGCAGACTGGGCTTGATCCTACTGACTCTGGTTAAATATTGGGTTAGTAGCTCAGATGCCGCTTGTTTTTGGCGATCGCTTTGGGAATTAAGTAACAGCTCCAGATTATGCTGCACGTCTGGCATCTGGGTTGTTTGCAAAAAATCTCGCTGCTGATCTTCAAACCACCGAGAAATCTCTTGTTCCTTGAGGGTTGCTGCTACTCTCAGACGATCAAATGCAGCCTGCTGCAACGCTCCCCGCGCCCGAAAATATGCCACGCCACCGACAATACTTACCGTAATTAACGCCAGCATCAAAAAGTAGTTGGCTATCTTGGTAGTCAAGGATAACTGCGGTAATTTCATCTATAACGATGCTCAGATACAACTCTACGTTATCTGAATTATATATAGTATGGCTATTGGTCGTGAGGGCAAACCAACTTGATACTTCATCATTAAGCAAAGAACATTCTCGTTTTACTTACTCTAATAAATAAATCTTTAAAATAATTTGCATTTAATGCTCCCAAGCAATATGAGAATTTATGGTAATCGACAATTACGGACAGTTCCAGGACAAAGAACTCGTCCCACAGCTGCCAGAGTAAGAGAAGCCTTATTTAATATCTGGCGTGATCGTATCCCCGATTGTCTTTGGCTAGATTTATGTGCAGGCAATGGTTCAATGGGGGCAGAAGCTCTTTGTCGAGGGGCAAAGAGAGTAGTTGGCATCGAACAGTATGGAAAGGCTTGTCAGATCATGGAACAAAACTGGCAACAAGTAATACAGCCAGAGCAGTCCTATCAAATAATTAAAGGGGATGTCTTAGTCAAAATTAACAATCTGGCAGGGCAACAATTCGACTGGATTTATTTCGATCCTCCCTATGATAGTTATTTATACTTACCCGTATTAAAAGCGATCGCAGCTCTTGAATTAGTGACTCCCGAAGGAGCGATCGCAGTTGAACACAATCCTCGACTCTGGCAAGCTAAAGAAATACCAGGATTAGAAATCTATCGCACTAAATCCTATGGCAACACCACCCTTAGTTTTTATGCAACTCAACAACTTTAGTTACTAAAGTTTAATGTAAATTAGCTTAGTTTTAATTCATCTAACTAAATAACTAACAAAGGACTTGTCCGCATGTACTAATAACTAATGACTAATGACTAATGACTAAAAAATCACTTCCAGGCAAGTTTATTGTCAAAACAGGCAAGTTTATCTGGACAACAATGTGGCAAGTAATGATGTCGCAATTGGCACCGCGCAATCAGACAGGAGAATATATTCGTCCTGAAAGTCAATTTAGAAACTCGATTAGTACTGCCGATGATTTATATCAACCTACCACTAATCGTTACCGTCTCTATGTCGGGATGGGTTGTCCTTGGGCGCATCGTACCTTAGTTACAAGAGCTTTAAAAGGATTGGAAGAAGCGATCGCTGTCTCGGTGGTTTATCCTGCTAGCGATGCGGGAATCTGGGTCTTTTCTGAGGCTGAATTGGGCTGTCAAACAGTGCCCGAACTCTATCAGCTAGCTCAACCAGGCTATCAAGGACGCTGTACCGTGCCAATTTTATGGGACGAGTCAACCAATACCATTGTTAATAACGAGAGTGCAGAGATCATTGAATTACTTAATTCTGAGTTTAATCAATATGCCCAACACCCTGAGTTAGATCTCTATCCTGAGTCACTTAAGCCCCAAATAGACCAGTGGAATCAGAAAATTTATCGTTCAGTTAACAATGGAGTCTATCGTTGTGGTTTTGCTCAAACTCAACAGGCGTACAATCTTGCTAGTCAAGAATTATTTGCCACCCTGGATGAAATTGAACAAATTTTAAGCAATAGTCGTTATCTTTGCGGAGACTTTCCTACACTAGCCGACCTGAGACTGTTTACTACTTTATTTCGGTTTGATATCGTTTATTACGGACTATTCAAATGTAATCTCCGCCGTATTGCTGATTACAGTAATTTAAGCGGTTATTTGAGAGATTTATATCAGTTACCTGGAGTGGCAGCTACCTGCGATTTAGAAAGCGTTAAGCGAGATTACTACGGCAATCTGTTTCCCTTAAATCCTGGTGGTATTATTCCTCTAGGACCCGACATTACCAGTTTGTTAGAGCCTCATCATCGAGAGCAAATCAATACCTGTTAATTGATAGCTGGCAAATATAGTTACTTGGCAACAGTAATGGCTAACAATTCCCCGAACATAGAACACTTAAAGTCTGCTTGGCAAGAAAAATATCGAGCAAAAAAACTGCTCCAAAATGCCACCAATCCTGAATTCCAACTTCAGCAAGGCAATCAATTTTTAGCACAGCATAAATTAATCGAAGCGATCGCCTGTTATCGCCGAGTACTCAAAATTGATCCCCATCATGGGGCTGCACACCAGCAATTGGCAACGGCACTCAAGCAACAGGGAAAACTAGCCAAAGCTAATTCCCACTATCGTCAGGCAATTGATTCCCGAATAGTCCAGCCAAAAGGGAAAGCTCTCCCAGTAAATAATTCAGCAATCGCTCAAATCTATTTACAGCAAGCCCAGTCATACGAAGCTCAGGAAGAATGGCAAAAAGCGATCGCTGCCTGCCAATCGGCATTAAATTTTGATCCTCAGTTAGCCGCAGCCTACAAAACCTGGGGCGACAATCTCCAAAAAACAGGCAATCCCATTGAGGCAATGGGATACTATGGTCAAGCCTTGGCAATCAAGCCCGATTTTACTGAAGTATGCCTTAATTTAGGTAGTTTGTCTGTCAAACAGCAGCAATGGCAATCAGCAATCAATTATTATCAACAGGCGATCTCCCTTGATGAGCATTGCGTAGCGGCATATCGTAATTTAGCCAGGGTTTATAAGCAGCTTAATCAAACTCAGTTAATGCTCCAATGTTGGTTTCAAGCCTTGCAACTAGCACCCCAGCAAGTGGAAAGCGCCGAACATCTAAAATTAGCTGAGGTGATGCAGTCAACAGGTAATCCGGCGCAGGCGATCGCCTGTTACCAGCAGGCACTAAACTTGCAGCCTCACGCCGCAGATATCTATCTTAAATTAGGAGCATTACTAGTACAGCAAAAACTCTCTGACGCAGCCATTAGGCTTTATGATCAGGGACTCAGATATTTTCCCCGCCACAACACACTTAACTTTCGCCTAGCTCAGCTTTTGGAGCCAGATAATGTTCCTAGGGCTATTGTTCATTATCGACAGGCGATCGCTACTCAAGGGCAAAATTGGCAAGCTTATTGGGGCTTAGGTCGTAGTTTCGGGCGTCAAAAGCAATATGCTGCCGCCAGCAGCTGTTATCAAAAAGTTTGTCAACTAAACCCCCAGTATTTAGAGGTATACCCAAAATTAGCTGAAGTACAGCTAATTGCTAAACAATGGACAGGAGTAGTTCATACCTGCCGTCAGGGACTGAATTTAGCTTCAAAGCAAGCCAAACTATATCAATATTTAGGGACTGCTCTACTACAGTTACAACAGTACGATGCTGCAATCAAAGTTTATTCACGTCATTTAAAGCTCAATCCCACAGCTTGGGATTCCTATCGTAATTTAGGGGTAGCTCTAATGGCTGAGCAAAGATGTTCAGAAGCGATTAGATGTTATCAACAGATATTGCAACATAAACCTAATTGTCTTGAAAGCCTCCGCCAGCTAGGAGCAGCAGCAGCACAAGCAGGTCAATGGGAAACAGCTGCAAGCGCCTGGTCACAAGCAATTGAGTTACAGAGAGATGAACCCTGGTCATACCATCACTTGGGAATGGCATTGATTAACTTAGAGAGATGGTCAGAAGCCGCCGCTGCCTTGCAACATTCCATTAAACTCAACCCTAATTTTTGTTGGTCTTATTATCATTTGGGGGATGCTCTCACCCATCTGCAACGCTGGCAAGAATCCTGTAAGGCATATCGGGATTTCCTAACTCATGAAACAAATGCCTATGCTTATGAACGATTAGGAGACAATCTAGTCAGACAGATGTCAGGGTTGAGCGAATCAGCCCAGTTACTCCAGCAAGAAGCCGAAGCTAGTTACTATCGGGCGATTGAAGTTGAACCCGATTATCTTCAGCCTTACTACAAGTTGATGGAGTTAAGACCTTACGATGCCGAAATTTGCTTTTTGTTGGCAGAAACTTATGCTAGAGATGAAAAAGCTTCAACAGCGATTATTTTCTATAAAATTGGGCTGGGAATCAACTCCAACTTTCCCCAAGCCCATTTTGAATTGGGATTAGTTCTAGAACAACAGCGGCAATTACCCCAGGCGATCGCTCACTACCAGTCAGCAGTCAAGCTAAATCCTGATGAGCAACTATATCAATCCTATTTGACAAAGGCGCTGTCTCAAGATCAACTGCCATCAATCACATGTTAAAAACAGAGCCAGAAATTCAGCGACTCTGGGAGCTAGCTCTCAAATATCGCCAGAAATTAGATTTAGCCGCCGCGGTTGCTTGCTACCATAAAATCAGTCAGCTTCGACCCCAGAGAACCGATATTTACTGTGAATTAGGCAATTTATTCTCCGAGCAACACCAGCATCTAGAGGCAATTAAAGCCTATCAACAGGCGATCGCTATTAATCCCAATCAACCGCCTTGGGTCTATCAAGCCTTGGGTCAAGCCTGGCAAAATGAGCAGCAATTAGCTCCTGCTATAGCTGCTTACGAAAAAGCAATCCGACTAGATCCCGAACCGCCCAGCTGGGTCTACCGTAATTTAGGAGACCTATTAGTTAAACAGCAAGAATATTCCCAGGCGATCGCGATTTATCAACAATTAGTTGCTCAGAATCCTGCATTTGCGTCTGACACCCAGTTTAAAATTGGCAACATCTATCATCAGCAACAAAAGTTTTTTGCTGCACAAGCCGCATATCGCCAGGCTAGTATTGCCAGAACTTTTTATAACATTAGCCAAGTAATTAGCTTTATACGTCAATTTATGCAGGGTACCCAGGATATAAGCAACATCGATATTTTAGATAATGGTTGCGATCCCACAGGCAGACAGCTGGCTTTATTGGCGGAGTCAACCCGAGGTAGAGTTGTCGGCACAAATGTCCAGGCAGGATTCCCCCAGCAGACTGTCAAACGTCGTCGTCCCAACAATGAATTCTACTTGATGGATGGGCAACAGTTGGCTTTTGAAGATTGCTCTTTTGATTTGGTAATTTCTTTGAATGTCCTAGAACATGTTCCTAATCCTAGTCAGTACCTCAATGAATGTTGGCGAGTAATCCGTCCAGGAGGTTATGGCTTTTTTAGTTGGTATCCAGTTTGGTCAGGAGCAACAGGTCATCATGTCCATCCTGATATGGTTAGTAGACAAGCTCAAAGCCTTGGGTTTACTCCTCCCTTCTATAGCCTTGATGGCACCTCAATTCCCTTTTGGGGACATCTTCTTTTTTCACCCCAGGAAATGCTCGATTTTTTGCTCGATCAGCTGCGATATCCAGTTAATTTAGCTGAGTGGATGCGGAACTATATTTATTACGGTCGAGATCTCAACCGCTGGTTGTGGCGAGATGTCTGGCGTTCTTTTCAAGCCTTAGACTGGAAAATAGTCGAGGTAAATCATCGAGGCGAACAGTCTCCCAACGCGCAAACTCTCCAGAAGCTAACCCAAAAATATGGTGTGGTTGATAATTTTCAAATTTGTGGCGCCAATATAATTGTTCAAAAACCGCTCTGAAATTCTCTCCTAATTCAAAATCAAAAAATATTGACGACAACTAAATCTTCCAGAATTGTAATTATCTGAAATATTTTAAATATTTTAATTTTTGCAACACAAGTCAAGGTAGTGCAGTAGTGAGCGAGGAGAAATAGAAAACCAAGGTAAATCAGAAATAATGTGACCATTCCCGCTGCAACTTCTATTTTGTTGCAGATGTTTTTTGCCGTTACTTCAATCAAAGGTTAAATTGGCAGCAATAAACAGGGTATTCAACCTATAATGAAAAATCAATTTAGAAAGCTTTAAGGCGGGCAATAAACCTTTTGTGTTAAAATTTCTGAGTAATTTTTCATAACGCATCAAATCTAAAGCCCTAAGGCATTTTTTGGAGAAACTACATGACGACCACTTACGATGCAGATCAGATTCAGGTACTGGAGGGTTTAGAAGCAGTACGCAAACGCCCAGGGATGTATATTGGTTCTACAGGACCCAAAGGATTACATCACTTAGTATACGAGGTGGTAGATAATTCCATCGACGAGGCTCTTGCAGGCTTTTGTACTGATATTGAAGTAGATATAAATCCTGATGGCTCAATCACTGTAACAGATGACGGGAGGGGCATTCCTACAGGTATCCACTCTAAAACAGGAAAATCTGCTCTAGAAACGGTAATGACAGTGCTGCACGCTGGTGGTAAATTTGGCGGTGCAGGAAGCGGTTATAAAGTTTCAGGTGGTCTACACGGGGTTGGGGTATCTGTAGTTAATGCTCTCTCCAAGCTAGTGGAAGTGACAGTATGGCGCGACCAAAAAGTTCACCGCCAACGTTACGAAAAAGGGAAGCCTCAAGGTCAGTTAGAAACACAACCGAACAAGGAACAGCTCAAACGCACAGGAACCTCGGTTCACTTTGTTCCTGATGAGACGATTTTTACTGAAACTACAGTTTTTGAATATGATATTCTCTCTAAGCGATTAAAAGAGCTGGCATATCTCAACGCAGGTATCAAGATTACCTTCTCGGATCATCGCGGTGACGAAGTTCGCCAAGACATATTCTGCTATGAAGGTGGAATCAAAGAATATGTCGAATATATGAATCGA
Source organism: Cyanobacteria bacterium P01_G01_bin.67 (assembly GCA_039179675.1). Taxonomy (GTDB): domain Bacteria; phylum Cyanobacteriota; class Cyanobacteriia; order Cyanobacteriales; family Xenococcaceae; genus Waterburya. The sequence goes on along the minus strand of JBCDEP010000021.1, from coordinate 13,007 downwards.
GAAAAGGATGCTCTTCACCAAGACATCATCTATGTCAACAAAGAAAAAAATGGTGTAACTGTAGAAGTCGCTCTACAGTGGTGTATTGATGCCTATAGCGATAACTTATTAGGCTTTGCGAACAACATTCGTACCATTGACGGTGGTACACATCTGGAGGGATTAAAAACTGTTCTGACTCGGACGATGAATTCTTTTGCCCGTAAGCGTAACAAGCTCAAAGAGAATGATTCAAATCTGGGAGGGGAAAATATACGAGAGGGCTTAACAGGAGTGGTTTCGGTTAAAGTACCCGAACCTGAATTTGAAGGACAAACAAAAACCAAGCTAGGTAATACGGAAGTTAGGGGTATTGTTGATTCTTTGGTGGGAGAGGTCTTAAATGACTATCTAGAGTTTAACCTCAGCGTAGGCGATACTATTATTGAGAAAGCAGTACAGTCTTTTAAAGCTGCTGAAGCTGCCCGTCATGCAAGGGAATTAGTGCGTCGCAAATCAGTATTGGAATCTTCTCCTCTCCCAGGAAAGCTAGCAGACTGTAGTTCTCGCGATCCTGAAGAGTCGGAAATCTTCCTCGTGGAAGGAGATTCTGCGGGAGGAAGCGCTAAACAGGGACGTGACCGTAGATTTCAGGCGATTCTACCCCTCAGAGGTAAAATCATCAACATTGAGAAGACGGATGATACCAAAATCTATAAAAACAATGAAATTCAGTCGATGATTACCGCTCTGGGTTTAGGTATCAAAGGAGATGAGTTTGATCCTAGCCAGTTACGCTATCATCGTATTGTAATCATGACTGATGCCGACGTTGATGGAGCGCATATCAGAACTCTGATCTTGACCTTTTTCTTCCGTTACCAAAGAGCTTTGGTAGATCAAGGTTATATCTACATTGCCTGTCCTCCTTTATATAAATTAGAGCGAGGGCGTAACCACCAATATTGCTATAGCGATCGCGAATTGGAACAGCGAATTGCGGAATTTCCCGCCAATGCCAACTATAACATTCAGCGTTTTAAAGGATTGGGTGAGATGATGCCCCAACAGCTTTGGGATACTACGATGAATCCTGAAACCCGAGCTATGAAGCGAGTAGAAATTGATGATGCAGCAGAAGCCGATCGCATTTTCACCGTTTTGATGGGTGATCGTGTTGCTCCTAGAAGAGAATTTATTGAAACTCACGCACCTAAATTGAATCTGGACGATTTAGATATTTAGTTTGTGTCGATTAAACCATAACGTGAAATTTTAAAGCATATAGTGAAAAAATAAATCATAACCTGAAAATAATTAAACCATAAGCTGAAATTTCATGTACCATATAGGGTATCTCACATTATAAGAGATACTCTTTTTCTATGGCTGTTGCAAAAAAATATAGTACGCCTCGCCAATACAAACGGACTGCTGGTCACTTTATCAGTTGCAAAATGAAGACTAGCGTTTGGTATGAATCGCTTCTTCAAAGAGACTTGATGTATTGGTTAGAGTTTGATCCTGATGTGGTGTCGTATACCACGTCAACAAAGCCACTGAAATATTACAACAAAGTTACAAAGGAACTCTACTATCCCGATTTTCAGATTATTCGCCATCAGAAGAAACAGGTTGTCGATCTAAAATTTCAGAAAGCAATTAAAAGTACAAAATATAGGCAACTCTATCCGATTTTGTGCCAAGTTTGTAGAGATGCTGAATGGGAATATACTGCTCTAACAGAATTACAAATACATCAAGAACCCACAATTTCTAACATCAAGCTGCTATATCGATACGCAAGAGAAGACTTCAGTGTTGATGAGTACGAAAACTGTTTGTCCATTTTAAAATCTACGGTACCAGCTTCCTTATCAGAGATTTGCGAACTACTAGACTGTCAAAACATTCGTAAAAACGTGCTATTCAAATTACTATTTCACTCTTTTGTTGAAATAAATCTTAAGGAATTTATTAGCCCCAATAGTCGGATTACGGCGGTTGCAAGCAAACTTAATTGGGAGATACTATTCAATGCCTAGAATAACATTAAAAGAAGGCGTAAGATTTGAATTGCATAGTCGAGAATATAAAATAATTGAATGTGTATCTCCTGGAGAATGGAAGATTATTGATGTAGTGACAGGTAGACAAAGCAGTTTGTCCGAAGATGTAATTACTAACTTTTTGTTTAAAGGAGAACTATCATTTATTAATGCTGCACATCAAAGTCATATCGCGTTTCCCGACTTAAACGAAAAGAAAAAGAATGATGCGATATGGAGAGAAAAATATGTAACGGCTGTATTAGATGAGGGTATACAGCAGTTTTCTCAAAGAAATGTAGAACCAATAATAAGGGAAGTATATTGCAAGATACAAGTAGCAGATAACTTAGTACAAGAAGTTAAAGATAAGCCACAACCCTCATTTATTTCTGTCTATAGATGGCTCAAAAAATACAAACAGTCTGAGGAAGATATTCATTCGTTAGTCTCGAACGTAAGCAAAAAAGGAAATCGTAAATCACGATTAGCTCCTGAAGTTCGTAGCATTATTCAACAAGCGATAGAAGAAATATATCTCAGTCGTAATCAGGGTTCGGTTAAAGACACTTATGACAGAGTAATTGTTCTAATTGTCGAAGAAAATCGATACAGACAGAGCTTAAACTTGCCAGAGCTAAAAATACCTTCCTATGTCACTATTGGACAAATTATCAAAAAAATACCTTCTCACGAAAGAGATCGAGCCAGGTTAGGAAAAAGAACGGCGGATTTGATACATCGACCTGTGAGTATCGGTCAAGGTGCTAGTCCAACTAGACCATTGGAAGTTGTGGAAATAGATCATAGCCTTTTACCCTTCTACGTTTTGGACAACGAATACCGATTACCAGTAGGTTTACCATGGCTAACATCAGCTGTCGATTTGTACTCGCAGACAGTAATTGGCTACTATTTGACCTTCGATACACCAACCTATCTTTCAGTAATGTACTGTCTGCTGCATAGCATCAGGTCTAAAGAGTATGTAAAGTCAGAATACCGTCGCGTCAAAAATGATTGGAATTCCTATGGTCTGATAGAAACTCTCAAAGTTGATAACGGTTTGGACTTTAAAGGAAAATCCCTGGAAGATGCTTGTCGCGAACTCAAAATTACCTTGGAGTTTTGCCCCGTAAGGATGCCTTGGTACAAAGGAACAGTGGAGAGATTTTTTGGCGGTATTCAACAACAATTGGGTGGTCACATTCCAGGAAACTGTGGGAAATTTTTAGAGAGTAACGATTACGATCCTAAAAAGCAAGCAGTAGTAACATTACAAGAGCTACAAGAGATTATTCACCTATTTTTGATCGATATTCACAATCAGAGTACTCATACTAAGCTGAAGAGTACTCGCGCTTCTGTATGGCATCATGGAGTTCAGTCCTATCCAGTTTCGCTACCAAGCTCCGACGATAATTTGAAAGTTTTGTTGGGCGATATTGATGAGAGAACTATTCAGAGAGAAGGAATTGTACTTGAATACATATATTACAATAGCGATCACTTACAAGCACTACGAGATCGCTATGAAGCGACAGATTTGCGTAGAAGTAACAACAGGAAAGGGAAGGAAAAGGCTAAATTTAAGTACAATCGGAACGATCTTTCCGTCATTTATGTATTCGATCCCCAAACAAGAGAATATCTAGCAATTCCAGCAGTTAACCAATTATATACTCAAGGTCTTTCGCTGTATCAACATCGAATCATTTGCAAATACGCTTCAGAACATGGATTTATTAAAGGAGGATCGAAAATAGACGTTGTCGCATTGGCATTAGCGAAGGAACAGATACAAGAAATTGTTCGAGAGGCTATCAAGAAAACTAAAGCAGCAAAAACCTCTAAGCAAGTAATTAGATATTTGGGAACTGGCAGGGGTGAAGATGTCATAGCGGCACAAGAAAGAGCGGTAGAAGCCATTAAGTCAACAAAGACAACAAGAGCAATCGCAACTAAGGCAGAGTCAGTACCGTCCAATATTAATTCGGGCATATCAGATTTTGCGAGTGCAGTAGAGTTGGATCTAAAAGCTGAAGAAGTTGCAGTTGAAATAGCGTCCGAAAATTTGATCGGTAGTAAAAGCAAAACTAAAACTTCCAGAACAGCAAAAAAGTCCCAGCCTAAAGCAAAGAAAAAATCGGCTGCCAAAAAATCAAAATCTAGGCAAACAACTAAAACAGATTCTACGACCAATAAAAAACAGAAAAGCTCTCTCGATTTACAACAGCAAACCCAGAAGAAGACTGCTCAAGAATCGTTGTCGAAGAAAGAGAAATCACAATCAAAAGACGAACGAGATTCTAGAGGCAGTATTGGTCTACCTCAGTGGAAACCTCCTTCTCGATAATCATAGAGAAATGTTCCATGTGTATTTATTATTGTAATATTTTGATTAAAGGGTGTATCCACCTCAAGCATTATGTTAAAAGATTTTCAAGACAAAACAACAAAGGAAAGGATAATAGCTGCAAATCAAGTTTATGCGTCCTATCCACTATTCAATCGGGTGCTAGAGGATATTTATGAATGCCATTACAGTCCTGAAACTAATGGAGATGACGATCCAGATTGTCTTCTTCTAATAGGTGAAGCGGGAGCAGGAAAAACTACAATTTACAAAACTTATGCTCAAAATTATCCCAGACAAGAAACAGACGAAGGAAGTGTTGTGCCTATACTCTATACGCCAATCCCTGTTCCTGCAACAGTTAAAGGGCTAGTTCAAACTATTTAAAAAAAACTTGGCGATCCTTTATACAACAAAGGAACGACTGCCAATCAAACAAGCAGAGCAGAGGAATTATTGTCTGCTTGTCAAGTTGAACTCATAGTACTCGATGAGTTTCATCATTTTATAGATCGCGAATCTAAAAAAGTTTTAAAAAACGTTTGCGATTGGTTAAAAACTCTGATTCTAAATACTAAAATACCTGTGATTTTATTTGGATTACCTGAATCTAAAAGAATCCTTGAAGTCGAACTTGATGATAGGCAATTAAGTCGTAGATTTAAGTATCGCTATGAATTAATTCCCTTTCCTTATAGTGATTCGGGAATGGAATTGTTTCGTCAATTTCTCAGTGACATAGAAAGTCAACTACCACTAGAAGCAAATTCTGTGCTAGCTGAAAAGTCGCTAGCAGAACGTATCTATTATGCGACTGATGGTACGATCGCTCATGTTATGACATTGATTCGCAAGGGGGCTACTTTAGCAATTAGACGAGACTTAGACTCTATCAATTTGGAAATTCTCAATGCTGTTTATCAGAAGCACCTCAAGCACGAAAAGCCCCTCAAGTTTACCGAGCCATTTTTAGTAAATAAGTTCGATATTGAGAGTAGTTATGCTTTGGACAAAAGCAAACAGAGAAAAATTAATAAAGGCAACAACGTAAAAGGTGTTTTACATTAAAATGTCATTTTTACGTAGACCCAGGCTTGAAGCAAACGAAATCTTCTCTAGCTATTTACTACGACTTACTCAGGCAAATGGCTACAGCAATTACCAAGCAATCTTGGATTATGTAGGCATTAATTCAGATCTACACAAACTGAACTATTTACCCGAAGATGAAGCAGACTTAACGGTATTAAGTCAAATGGCGCAAATAGAAGAAGCGCAATTGTGGGAGACAATTTATCCTGCGATCGCAGATCGTAAAATTAAAGCTTATGGCTCTATCTTGGATTATGAGTGGTTGGAGCGAGAAAAAATTAAGATTTGCCCCAGTTGTCTTGCTACCGATGGTTACTATCACAAACACTGGTCTTTATGGTGCTACAGCAGTTGTCACATTCACCAATGTTTATTAGTTGATCGCTGTCCTCAATGTCAGACTATGTGGAAGTGGGATGAATTGAAGAACGACTGGAAATGCAGATGCGGATGGAATTTTGCTGAAACACCAATTTACAAGATACAACCAGAAGAAAATAGTTTGAGTAAATCAGTGGCTTTTAACTGCGAATTAGCTGAAGCAGAATCAGTTGAGATAGATCCTAAATCTCCGCTTTTTAAACTCAGTCTATCTCAGATTTCGCTGCTGATGAGATCTACTACCCTGTCGCTACACAATCCAGGGGATAGTATATATAAGCTTCAATTGCCATCAACAAACGAAGATTTACACGCATTGCTATCAAAATCAGCACTTATATATGAATCTGAGTCTAAAAATTTGTCGTACTTTGTAAAATGGTTTGATCGCTTTTATCGATTGGAATACAAGCGATTTGGACAAAGAAAAAACCATTTGCAGAAATTGAGTCTTATTACTACTTTCAGACGCAAATTAGAAGATCTTCACCTAATAAAGTAATTCTTAAACGATTAGGCTCATACCTAGACGACTGATCGCAGTACCAACATAACAAAATTTTAATCCTGTCGATTCTTTTTTGACTGAGACGAAAATCCCTGAGACGGAATTTCTCCTTTATCCTTGGCTTCTTTTATTGCCATTTCCAGTAAAAAAGCTGCCAAATTTGCCACGGAACGTCCTTGAGCATTTGCCCAATCTTCCAGTTCATCCACCACCGAATCTGGCAAGGTGACATTGATTCGCTTGCTCACGGATTTATCAATACTCATAACCTATTTCTTTCACTATGTTAATGCTCTACGTTTCATAATCTATTATCTACATCTTATAAGAATTTATTTACATCATATATGATGTAAATATGTGATATTTATAAGAAATGAATGTTTATTGCGATCGCTATAAAATAAGATGAAACTCGAAAATTCAAAACCGAATATATTACTGCGTCGTCCTAGACCATATGAAGATGAGGATTTAGCTGGCTACATTCTTCGTCTTAGCCAAGTGAACCGCTATTCTTCACCACAATGGATTTACAATCTGGCAGAAATTCCGCAGTATGCAGCTAATGGAAATTTCTGCGATCGCACTACTCAGGATTTTTCTAAATTGGCTCAATTACTTTCGATTGAAGAGTCTGTATTATGGAAGATGGCTTTTCGGGAGTACAAATCGAACAAAGTTGCCAGGGTTAAGTTTTTTGGCAGATCTTTACCCACTTATAATCTATCCAAGCTAAAGGCTAAGGTCTGCTCCTGCTGTCTGGCAGAAAAATCTTATTGTCGCAAGATTTGGAATTTGATTCCCCTTACAGTTTGTCCGATTCACAATTGCTTGCTCGTAGATATTTGTCCTCAATGCGATCGCCCTATTCGCTGGGATCGTAATTCCATCAATGAATGTAAATATTGTGAGTTGGATTGGCGCGATATTCGGTCAGAAGTCCTTGAATTACCGAATACGATCCCTTCTTATCTGTTGTTTGCAGCTTGTGGTTTAGGAAAATTGGGAGAAGCTCAATTTCAACTAATTGGCGATTGTCACCCTATATTAAATTTGGAACTAGAACATTTAATTAGTCTTTTTTCCTTTTTTGCAGGTCAACTAATCGATGTAGGGGACACTACAGGTAAATTCATTGCTGCCAATCGAAATAACGCCGAATTGCATGAGTTAATTATTGCTGCGTGGGACTATCTTCAAGACTTTCCCAATAGCTTTGAGCGTTTTTTAGACTGGTACAAAGATAAAAGCTCACACCCAGAGAGAGATACGGGAATTGCGAGGGATTTTGGTAACTTTTACCGCAGACTCTACAAAAATTTCCCTCGACAGACATTTGGCTTCCTCCATGAAGCTTTTGAGAACTATTTAGCAACTCAATGGGATGGAGGCTACCTAAATTCAAAACTGGGACGGATTGAAATGCCTGAGAATAGCGATCAGCTTTGCTGGTGCGCGGAGCGCAATCGCAAGTTTCTTTCAGGAGTAGAAACGGCAAAACTACTCAAAATTACTGAAGCTTGGGTCTTGCGATCGCTTGAGTGTGGAACTTTGAAAGGTCGCTTGCGTAAGATGGGTAAGAGAACATCAGTGTTGATCGAACGAGAAAGTGCTGAAGCTTATCTACAGAACCTAAAAAATGCTATTTCTCCTCAAGACGTAGCCGAGATTTTAGGAATTGGACGTAAAGCTGTAGTCGATCTTGTCAAACACTCTTGTTTGCCTGCTTTTAGAGGACGTACCGTAGATGGACATCAAAAATGGCTGATAGATCGCCATGCACCAGTCGAGCTATTAAACAGCATAGACGTTTTATTGAGCGAGGTAATTGATGAAGTAACAACTGATAAATGTTCTTTCGATCTGGCAATTCGTAGGTTAAGTGGTTCTGGATGTTCTATGGGTCGCTTTGTTAGTGGAATTCTCGACAAAACAATAGTTCCAGTCTGTAAAAGCAAAGGAACTGGATTAAAACAGTATCACTTCGATACTCAAGACGTAGATCGGCTAGTAGTAGAATACTTTAAAAAAGACGAGAATGTTTTAAGTGTTTTGGATGTTGCCATTCTGCTGGGAGTAAAGCAACAGGTAGCTGCATTTTGGATTGATCGCGGTTTTATCTCGGCAGAAACTAAAGTTCACAAGCATCATCGTCATCGAAAAGTAATGCGATCTTCAATTAAAGAGTTTCAGGCGAAATATGTCACTGCTGTTGAATTAGCTAGTCAAATGAATACTTCTCCAAGAAAGATAATAAGTGTGTTAAAAAAACAAAATATTTTTCCAATTAGCGGAAAGTTAGTCGATGGTGGAAGGCAATATCTATTTTGGAAAAAGGAGGTAGTTGCTTGTTTTAACTAAAATTATCATCTTTAAGTTTTAACTAACTAAAAAACTACATTCAAAACAATACCATGAATGAAATACTTGCTCTCAAACAAGAAATAATAGCTTTTATCTACGAGCGAGCATCAAATCTTCATACTTTTCAGTTTCATACTTCAAATGGCAAACATCCAAATTCCCTCTAAGTTACCTCTACTCGAAGCATTGTGCTGGAATATCGCCGATCCCTACCAACTCACTCCCCAAGAAATTTTGGGAATTTATGAGGAGCGTTGGCATTATCTCGATGTGTTAGGTACGCCCAATCCCGAAGAAATTCAGTTCATTCAGCAGATTATCCAAGCCTACGGCGGTTTACCCCTAATAGAAATGACAGAACCTGACAAGAGCAAAATTTATGAAAGTATAGAACTAATTCTCAAAGCTATCAACCTCGACCTATTAAACCAACATAGAGTGTACTTAGGTGGAGGAGCTTTAGTGGCACTAAAATACCAACATTTGCGATACAGTAGCGACCTAGATTTTCTGGTTTCACCTCCAGACTACCAACAATTAAAATTAGCTATTAATCGCGATCGTAATACTTTAATTAAAGATAGACCAACGCTTATAATCGATCAGCCTAGAATTGATCGTTATGGCATCCGCTATCCGATAACTGTAAAACTGCAAGAAGAACCAATTAAGTTTAAGTTAGAAATCGTTGCAGAATACGCCCTTTCCTTCTCCGAACCAGATCGATACAAATCGATTCCTTGTTTAAATCAGAACGACCTAATCGCCAGCAAATTACTAACTAATGCAGACCGCTGGGCTGACCGCAATAAGTTTTCTAGGGACCTAATCGATTTGACTATGCTGATTTTAGATCTAGGTAAATTGCCAGAAAAGGCAGTAGCTTCTGCCACGGCTATTTATCCCGATGCGATGGAATGTTTATACCTTGCAGTAAAACAATTTCAATCTTTGCCCGATTATCGCCAACATTGCTATCAAAATCTACAGATAACCAAAAAAGAAATCATTATCAATGGCTTAGATCTTTTGGCTGCTTTTGTTGGATTGCTACCTACCGAGCGAGGATTTGGTGAGACAGATTTTAGTTATCTAGAGTAAGAGAAACGGAGGGTGGTAAATTCTAGGGCTATGTTGCAAAAACTTTTAATAGACAGAAAAACTCTGTAAAGAACTGATTTTTCAGACAGCAATCCCAAAGAGAGAATGAATAAAATCTCTTTGCTCTAAAATATTGTCTTTAGCAATATTTCAAACTTGACCTTGAAGAATCGCATTCATAATTTCATATCCTCGTCAATGTTCGCCATGCTGTATGAAAAAATGATCACCATTTATCAACCAAACTCAGTGGTGGTAAAAATGCCACTATACTTACGAGTTAGCTGCCCAACATAAACACCTCAAAATCCTGGAATAAATAGATCTTGGTGACAAATATGTCAGGCAGTGGAGATTACTGAACCAGTAATTCTGACATGAACCAAATTATTTTAATGATTACCTCATTCATCCTCTTTAATGACGAGAATGTCATCAATCGAGAGATCTTGAATACCAGATAACTCTCTAGCCCAATCTCTTAAGCGAATGAGTGTTGAATACTCACTGCGAGCTAAAGTTCCATTCTTGGCAGCAGCTAGAGTTCTGCGATCTATTTTCATGCCCTTAACAATCAGTTCTTCGTAAGCAGTGTTAACCGACAGGTTTTCATCCCAATACTGACTAATATCGACGTAAGCTCTCATATCAAAACTCGATACTATTACGTCGATGATGTTCCCATCTATTATCAACTGGACGTTAACGCTATAACGTCTTAGTATTTACGTTATCGTGTAGCGTCTTGCTATGACGATAACTGCTGATCATCCTGTAAAGCATCATGCGTTTCTTTCCTGCATCTACGATTGGAGTCTATGAGTCTGAACAAAGATTATGGCAGGCACTAAAAATTGCTCTCGAACATGAGCCTGGAAAAGCCTACTTTGGTTTTCGTCCCAGAGCTGATAATGGCAGGGTTATTAAGGAATCTGATGTTTTGATCATGCATCAAGAATACGGAATCTGTGTCATTGAATGTAAGGGTTGCCAGATCTACGAGATCAGTCAGATTGAAAATGATGAGTGGTTTATGGTAGATAGATGGTACACCAAGAGTATGCAGCCATTAGCTCAGGCTAATGCAGCAATGTATGCCGTTAAACAAGAAATCGAACGTCATGCTGTGGCTCAGGGGTTAGATCAGTCGGTCACCCTAAATATTCACTATAGTCATTTTGTGGCGTTACCCTACATCACCAGACAACAGTGGCAAGAGCAGGGATTGGGCGGTTCTCCAACTCTTCGTGGAGCTATCTTATTTCAGGAAGATCTGACTTCGGAAATTATTTGTCATCGCCTTGCTGCTCATAAGGGTTGGAGAGAGAACAGTCTCAGCTATGAAGAGTGGTCTTCTATCTGGGACTTTTGTAAGCGAGATAATCTTAGAACTACTGTGGCGACAAAAACTAGAGAGTCCAGCGGTATCGTCAGGCTAATGAACCAGATTGCTAATCAAACCGTTGTTCTGGATCAACTTCAGCAGAAAATCGCTTCAGAAATTCCTTCTGGTCCCCAGCGATTGCGAGGGCTTGCAGGAACAGGTAAAACCATCTTGTTAACCAAACGTGCCGCAGCAATGCACTATGAATATCCAGATTGGGATATTGTCTTTACTTTTTATACTAAATCTCTTTATCAACAGACCAAGGAGTTAATTATTCGTGCTTATCGAGATTTGTTAGAGGGTCATGGTTTGACTCCGAGAAGTCCCAACTGGAATCAGCTGAAGATCTTTAAAGCCTGGGGTGGTAAAGGGATAGATGGATTTTATGCGGCTCTGGCTGAGAAATGCGGATCAAAGCCAAAAACTTACAATGATGTTCAACGAGAAATACAGCAGGATCATGAGAAAAGCAAGAAGTATTTTCAGGAAAAGTTTGCTTATGCTTGTGAATGTCTCGAAGCCGATGCGGCAAATATTCCTCAGATATATGATGCCATTATTATCGACGAGGGACAGGATTTACCACCTGCTTTTATCGCTTAGCCTATCAGTCTCTGAGGGAGCCTAAACGACTGTATTGGGCTTATGATGAGGCTCAAGGTTTAAATTGTTTGACCATACCTAACTCGGAGTCTATTTTTGGCAGAAATCCTGTAACTGGAGAACTACTAGTTAATCTTCGAGGGCAATATGAGGGGGGAGTGCAAAAGAGCTACGTCATGAATACTTGCTACCGCACTCCCAGGCTACTTCTAATGGTGGCACATGCTATTAATATGGGTCTTTTCCGTCAAGCTGGAGTTTTGCAAGGGGTGACTACTAAAGTGGACTGGAATCGTCTGGGGTACGAGGTTTTAGGGGACAGTGATTTTTCTGACCGCAGTGTTAAAGAAGGCAAGATAGTGAGGATTACTCGTCTCAATGAGAATAGTCCCCATGAGGTAGATCGAACCGATCTAGATTATGGAGATGTTGCCAGTTCTTTATTGGAAATTAAGACTTTTGCTAATGATTCATCTGAAATTGACTGGATTGCCAGTCAAGTAGCGAAAGATATTAATGTCAGAGAGTGGAATCCCAGCGATATTTTGATTACTGGGTTGAGCAGCAAAAATGATTCAAAGTACTATAAGAAGTTGAAACTCGCTTTGGAGCAGCGAGGAATTTCAGGCTATATTCCAGGTCAAGATTGGAATGATGTTGCTTTTCGCCAGAATGAGATGGTTACTATTTCCAATATCTTTCGCGCAAAAGGTAATGAGTCTTGGAAAGTTTATGCTTGTCGATTTCATTATGCTGAGTTTAATCGGGGTAAACGTTCTACTCTGATTCGTAAGCGCAATGAGGCTTTTACTGCCATAACTCGTTCCAAGGCTTGGTGTGTAATTACGGGTTTACCTAGCCCTATATTTGATGAGTTGGAGCAGGCTAAGTCTCAATGTCCTAATTTCTCTTTTCCAGCTTTTAACAAGAAGTCTTTGGCTAGGGTTACGGATGATAGTTATTAATGAAAAAATTATAACGAACTAAAGGTTCTCATAGAATCTACAAACACCCCACAAAACCTGGAAGAGTAGTAGTTCCAGGCAAGCTATCCAAACTATAAACTCATAATTCGGTAAAATAATTATAATGCTTGTAAAATATTAAATTCATTAAATAAATAATAATACGATTAAACAATTTACCATTTTGCGATCACTTTGAGATTCAACAAAGCATAAAAAT
>JBCDEP010000171.1:0-13448 GCA_039179675.1 Cyanobacteria bacterium P01_G01_bin.67 | reverse complement strand
TCTGCAACGAATCAAATTTACTACCAATTATCAATTTCTTGAATCAGCAGAATTTATCATTGAGAATACGACAGAGAAGTGGAATATTAAGCAAGAAGTTTACCAAAAAATAGATGAAATCTGCCCCAAAGATTCTATTTTTGCAGCTAATACTTCGGCTATACCCATTACTCGCATTGCTTCAGTTACCAAACGTGCGAATCAAGTTCTGGGGATTCACTTTATGAATCCTGTGCCAATGAAGCCGATGGTGGAGATGATTCGAGGATATCATACTTCCGACAGAGCAATTGAGACAGCAAAAAAAGTACTATCTCAGATGGATAAAGAATGCATTATTGTTAATGATTCACCTGGTTTTGTTTCTAATCGCGTATTGATGTTAACTATCAATGAAGCTATTTTTCTGTTACAAGATCGGGTGGCGACAGCAAAAGATATAGACAAAATTTTTCAAGGTTGTTTTGGTCATAAAATGGGACCTTTAGCAACAGCGGATCTAATAGGATTAGACACCATTTTATTTTCGATCGAAGTCCTATACGAAAGCTTTAATGATAGCAAATATAGACCATGTCCTTTATTGAAAAAAATGGTGGATGCTGGGTTGCATGGTCGCAAAAGTGGTAAGGGATTTTACGTATATCAATAAAATAAATATGTGGAGCTATTATATAAGTCAATGAATGAAATCCAGTCTAAAATCAAAGCTTTCCTGGCAAAATTTTTTGGTAATCATGATTTGCAACCAGATGAAGATATTTTTGCGATCGGGTTTGTCAATTCAATGTTTGCTATGCAGCTTGTTTTATTTGTAGAGCAAGAATTCAATATTTCTGTTGAAAACGAAGACTTAGAATTGGAAAATTTCCGTACCATAAATGCGATCGCCAATTTAGTTGAAGGTAAAAGTACTAATCTAGTGCAGCAATAAAATCTCAATTGCTATTCTCAAACGGTAAAGATGAAACTATGAAACTTGAACTATCTGCTCAACAAAAAGACGAACAAACTAAATTTAGAGCTTTTGTTAATGAAGAAATATGTCCTTTTGCTGGGGAATGGGATCGTCAAGAATTTACGCCACCAGAATTAATCAAAAAATTAGCCAAACTTGGTTTTTTGGGTGCTGCCTTACCCCAAGAATATGGCGGTCAAGCAATGGACATGATTACCTATGGCATTCTCAATGAGGAAGTTGGACGGGGATGTTCTTCTATACGGAGTTTGTTGACAGTTCATAACATGGTGTCTCAAGCTTTAGGCAAATGGGGTAATAAATATCAAAAAGAGTATTGGCTTCCCCAGCTAGCATCTGGAAAAACAATTGCTGCTTTTGCATTGAGCGAACCGAATATAGGTAGTGATGCCAAAAATGTAGCCACAACAGCAATAGTAACGGGTGATGCTTATGTCTTAAATGGAGCAAAAAAATGGATTACCTATGGACAAATAGCAGATGTATTTTTAGTCTTTGCTAAGTGTGAGGGTAAACCTACTGCTTTTTTAGTGGAAAAAGATAGCCCAGGTTTTGCTATTAAGCCAATAAGTGGTATGCTAGGTACTAGAGCTTCAATGATTGCAGAATTACAATTTAATAATTGCCATGTTCCTTCAAAAAATTTACTCGGTAAATTGGGTTTTGGCTTTGCCTACATTGCGGCTTCCGCTCTTGACCATGGTAGATATAGCGTAGCGACTGGTTGTGTAGGTATTGCTCAAGCTTGTTTAGAGGCCTGTATTGAGTATACAAGTGAACGCCAACAATTTGGCGCTTATCTAAAAGAACATCAGTTAATTCGCCAAAAGATTACCCAAATGATAACTAATACCAAAGCCGCAAGGTTGTTATGTTATCAAGCTGGCTATCTCAAAGAAATTAATGACCCCAACTCCATGAACGAGACGGCGATCGCTAAATACTTTGCCTCCACAGCAGCTACCAAAATAGCGAATGATGCCATACAAATTCATGGTGGCAATGGTTGCAGTAGTAAATATCCAGTTGAAAGATATTTACGCGACTCAAAAATAATGGAAATTATCGAAGGTAGTACCCAAATTCAAGAAATTACCATCGCCGAATCGGGTTATCAGCAGCATATGTTATCTGCCAATCTTAAGGGAATGTCTCAAGAGTTACTAATAAGAAATTAAAATGGTCAGCACGAAGACAGAAAAACAAAGTAATAAGCAAGATTATCAAAAAACTATTAAATGTGTGGTTTGGGATTTAGATAATACCCTCTGGGATGGTGTATTGCTAGAAGACAATCAAGTCTCTTTAAGAAATGATGTAATCAATATAATTAAAACTTTAGATAATCGAGGTGTTTTACAGTCAATTGCCAGCAAGAACGAACAAGCTAAAGCAATGGCGAAATTAGAAGAGCTAGGATTACATGAATTTTTTCTGTATCCTCAAATTAATTGGAATTCAAAAGCTGACTCTATCATAAAAATTGCTGAATCAATCAATATCAGTACGGATACAATAGCTTTTATTGATGATCAATTATTTGAACTGGAAGAAGTAAAATTTTCCCAACCTGAAGTTCTTTGTATTGACGCAGCTTCCTTAAATCAGCTTTTGGATCTGCCAGAAATGAATCCTCGTTTCATTACTGAAGATTCCAAGATTAGAAGGTTAATGTATCTCAGCGACATAGAACGCAACCAGGCAGAGTCAGAGTTCATCGGTCCTCAAGCAGAGTTTTTAGCGACTCTCAATATGCACTTTACTATCGCTTCTGCCCAAGAAGAAGATTTGCAGCGAGCGGAAGAATTAACGGTAAGAACTAACCAGCTAAACACAACTGGGTATACCTATTCCTACGAAGAACTCAATCAGTTTCGACAGTCAGATCAGCACAAGCTGCTAATTGCCAGTTTAGAAGATAAGTATGGAACCTATGGAAAAATTGGCTTAGCTTTGGTGGAATGTCAAGAAAGCCTATGGACAATAAAGTTATTGTTGATGTCTTGCCGTGTCATGTCCAGAGGTGTCGGCACAGTTATGCTGAACTACATTATCAAGCTGGCAAAAGAAAATGACGTTCGTTTGTGTGCTGAGTTTGTTTCTAATAATCGCAATCGGATGATGCATATTTCTTATAAGTTTGCTGGTTTTAAGGAAATAGAAAAGATGGGTGAACTAGTGGTTCTGGAAAATGATCTAACGCTAATTCAACCTCTACCTGAATACATGAAAATAGAAATTTTGAATTGAAATTTTAGTTGAATTTTTTATAATCATTTTCAATATTTAACATCATGGGTATCAGTAAAGAACAAGTTATAAAACAAAAATCTCAGCTTTCACTTACAAAACGAAAGCTGTTGGAAACCCACTTGCGGGGAAAAGCTAAGTCTGATTCTGGCATAAAGTTGCCACAAGAAGAACTACCGACAATAGTTCCCAATCCAGGCGAGCAGCATCAACCATTTCCCCTCACTGATGTCCAGCAAGCTTACTGGATTGGTCGTAGCGGTGCTTTTGAGTTAAGTAATATATCAACTCATGCATATTCAGAGATTGAAACTGCCGATTTAGACATAAAAAGATTTGAAAAAGCATGGCAACGACTGATTAACCATCATCAGATGCTGCGGATGGTTATAAACTCCGATGGGCAGCAGCAGATTCTAGAGCAGGTACCTCCCTATGAAATTAAGGTTGTGGACTTGTGTGGAAAAAATTCAGAAGTAGCCGCATCTCAGTTAGCAGCAATTCGTAATCAAATGTCTCACCAAGTCTTTTCTACTGACACCTGGCCTCTATTTGACATTCGAGTTGTGCAGTTGGACAAACAAAAAGCCAGACTTTTGTTCAGCCTAGATATATTAATCTCTGACGATTGGAGTAGTCAAATAATTCTAAAACAACTAACTAAGTTACTCCAAAAGCCAGATATTGAACTTCCCACTCATGAACTTTCATTTCGGGATTATGTATTAGCTACGCATACTTTAAAAAACTCACAACTTTACTATAGAGCTCAAGAATACTGGCAAAAACGTTTACCTACTTTACCAGCTTCCCCTGAACTTCCCATTGCTAAAAGTCTGACAGCTATCAAATTTCCGCGTTTTGTTCGGCGCACTGGAAAGTTAGATTCAGGTACTTGGAGTTGTCTCAAAAAAAGAGCTGCTGAAGCAAACTTAACAACTTCTGGAGTATTACTAGCTGCTTTTGCCGAAATCTTGACCGTTTGGAGTAAAAGTCCTCAATTTACGCTTAATCTGACCCTCTTCAATCGCTTCCCATTGCACCCCGAAGTAAATCAGATAGTTGGGGATTTTACATCATTAACTTTATTGGCAGTAGACAACTCAGGACGCGATTCCTTTGAAGTGCGAGCCCAGCGCATCCAAAAACAACTTTGGGACGATCTTGAACACAGCTATTATTCAGGTGTAGAAGTGCTGCGAGAATTAGCTCGAATTCAAAATCGACCTTTAGCAGCATTGATGCCAGTCATTTTTACCAGTACGCTAACTCAAGAGAGTCTAAAACAAGAAGAACTCAGAAGTTTTTCTACTAATAATAAATTGCCAAATGTAGAAATTGGCTCATCGGAAAGTTTAGGAGAACTTGTTTACTCGGTAAGTCAGACACCTCAGGTTTATTTAGACCACCAGGTTCAGGAAATAGATGGCAATCTAGTTTTTAATTGGGATGCTGTAGAGGAGATTTTTCCCAAAGAACTTTTGGATGATATGTTTGCCGCTTACTGTCGTTTTTTAAATCGTTTGGCTTTTGAAGAAGAACTCTGGCAAGCAAAGACAAGGCAGCTTTTACCATTAAAACAGCTAGAGCAAATATCAATTATCAATACCGATGAAACCAAAGTTATAAAAGACACTCTACTACACACTCTATTTTTCGAGCAAGTAGCTCTTCATCCACATAATGCTGCTGTGGCTACCTCTGATCGTACTATTACCTATCAAGAACTAGGCGATCGCGCAAAGCAGTTAGGACGCAACCTGCGACAACTGGGTGTTCGCCCTAATCAACTAGTAGCAATTGTCATGGAGAAAGGGTGGGAGCAAATCGCAGCCACTTTGGGTATCCTTGCTTCTGGCGCTGCTTATGTGCCGATTGACCCCAAACTCCCTAACGACCGTCGGTTGCATTTACTTGAAGAAGCAGAAGTGCAGTATGTACTGACTCAATCTTGGCTCGACACCGCCTTAGAATGGTCAGAAAATATCCAACGTCTATGTATAGACACTATAGAATCCTCTAGTTCCTATACTTCTCTACCACCCCTACAACAACCGTCGGATTTAGCTTACGTCATCTACACCTCTGGTTCAACTGGAAAGCCAAAAGGAGTGATGATTGATCATCGAGGTGCTGTAAATACAATTCTCGACATCAACCAACGCTTTAATGTTCAACCCCAAGACCGAATATTTGCCCTATCATCTCTAAGTTTTGACCTGTCAGTGTATGACATATTTGGTACTTTAGCAGCGGGAGGAACCATTGTCATTCCTAATGCTGATGCCACTAAAGACCCAGCCCACTGGTTAAAATTAATGGCGCAACAACAGGTGAGTGTCTGGAACTCGGTACCTGCTTTAATGCAGATGCTAGCTGATTATACAGCGGGTTGTTCGCAATCACTGCCTAAATCGCTGCGATTGGCAATGTTGAGCGGAGATTGGTTGCCCCTAAGTTTACCTGACCAGATTCAAACCCTGGGTGAGGATGTGCAGGTAGTTAGTTTAGGAGGTGCAACGGAGGCATCTATCTGGTCGATTATTTATCCTATCGAACAGGTTGACCCAACTTGGAAAAGTATACCCTACGGTCGCCCGATGGCTAATCAGAACTTTTATGTCTTCAATGAACTTTTGGAACCATGTCCAGTGTGGGTTCCAGGGCAGCTCTACATCGGGGGAATTGGACTAGCTAAAGGTTACTGGAAAAACTCAGAAAAAACAAATGCCAGTTTCATAATTCATCCTCAAACCCAGGAGCGGCTGTACAAAACTGGGGATCTAGGTAGGTATTTACCTGATGGAAATATCGAATTTATTGGACGAGAAGATTTTCAAGTTAAAGTTAACGGTCATCGCATTGAGCTGGGTGAAATTGAGACAACTTTACAACAGCATCCTGGGATTAAAGAAGTGATAGTTAACGCAGTCGGAGAATTACGGGGGAATAAGCAACTGGTTGCCTATGTCATACCTAACCAAAAGCTGATTTCTGATCATAAAAAAAGTTCACTAGCTAAGATAGTTGAAGCTTCTGAACCCAATCAAATGGAATCGGCATTAATTGTTGATGAGCTGCGTGATTTCTTACAACAGAAGCTACCTAACTATATGGTTCCTGCTGCTTATCTAGTTTTAGATGCTCTGCCACTAACTAATAATGGGAAAGTCAATCGCCGCGAATTACCTGAGCCAGAACATCTTCTTCCACAAAAAAGTAAAATATATGTCATGCCCCAGACCGAGTCAGAGCAAATAATTGCTAGTGTCTGGCAAGAAATACTTCAACTTGAAAAGATCGGAATTCATGATAATTTCTTTGAGTTGGGGGGAAATTCTTTACTTATGGTCAAGACTCAAGTCAAACTGCAAGAAATTTTGGGTCGAGAAATCCCGATAGTTGAAATGTTTAAGTCTCCCACCGTAGACTCGTTTGCCAAATATTTAAGTCAGAAACAAATTACAAAATCTTCCACTGAGAAAGGTAATGAGAGAGGCAAGTATCGCAGTACTCGTCATCTCAGACAACAAAAAATTAGACAGAAGCATCGTTTAACCAATTAATAATAAGGTATTTAAAAGTTCATGATAAGTAAATTAGATTTATCTAGCGACCTTAATGGTTTAGAAATAGCTGTTGTTGGAATGTCGGGGCGTTTTCCAGGAGCAAAAGATATTGATGCTTTCTGGCAGAATCTGCGAGATGGTGTTGAGTCCATTTCTTTTTTCTCTGATGAGGAACTGCTTTCTTCAGGTCTAGATCGGACGTTGCTCGAGGACCCTAATTACGTCAAAGCTAAAGCTATTATTTCAGATATAGAGCTGTTTGATGCGGAATTCTTTGGCTTTAGTCCTAAGGAAGCTGAATTACTAGATCCACAACAACGCCTTTTCTTGGAGTTTGCCTGGAGCGCAATGGAAAATGCGGGTTACAATCCAGAAACCTATGAGGCTTCAATTGGTGTTTATGCTGGCGTAGACGTTAACAGCTACCTAATAAATAATATTTATCCTAATTTTGATGGTATCCTAGACTTTCAGACTTTAATTGCTAATGGGACGGATTATCTCTCTACAAGAGTAGCTTACAAACTAAACTTAAAGGGTCCATCGGTAACTGTTCAAACCGCCTGTTCTACTTCTTTAGTATCTGTCCATATGGCTTGTCAGAGTTTGCTTAATGGCGAATGTGATATGTCTTTGGCTGGGGGGATTTCACTTTCTATACCAGAAAGATCTGGGTATTTTTATCAAGAGGGTGGAGTTTTTTCTCCCGATGGACACTGCCGAGCTTTTGATGCTGATGCGCAGGGAACTATTTTTGGCGAAGGTATTGGTATTGTAGTTCTCAAAAGATTAGCAGATGCGATCGCCGATGGAGATTGTATCCATGCAGTTATCAAAGGCTCGGCAATCAACAATGATGGTTCTTTAAAAGCAGGGTATACTGCTCCGAGTCCCGACGGTCAATCGGCAGTCATTTCCGAGGCTCAGGCAATTGCTGGAGTCGCTCCTGAAACAGTTACCTATATTGAAGCCCATGGAACCGGAACAGCTCTGGGAGATCCGATTGAAATAGAGGCACTGACGCAAGTTTTCCGTAGCAGCACTGATAAGAAAGAGTTCTGTGCGATTGGTTCGTTGAAAACAAATGTTGGACATCTAAGTGTAGCAGCTGGAGTAGCAAGTTTAATTAAAACTATTTTGAGTCTCAAACACCAACTAATTCCCCCCAGTTTACATTTTGAACAACCTAATCCTCAGATTGATTTTGGCAATAGCCCATTTTATGTCAACACTAAACTTTCTAAGTGGATGGCTAACGATACTCCGCGTCGTGCAGGAGTTAGTTCTTTTGGCATTGGAGGAACCAATGCTCATGTAATTCTTGAAGAAGCACTGCCTACTGAAACTTCGGTAACTTCTCGTCCCTGGCAGCTACTATTATTATCTGCCAAAACTGACTCCGCTTTATCAAAGGCAACAGTCAATTTAGCCGAGAATTTAAAACAGCATCCCAAACTCAACCTGGCTGATGCAGCTTATACTCTTCAGGTCGGTCGCCAATCATTTAAACATCGACGAGCTGTTGTTTGTCAAAATACTGAGAATGCAGTGATCGCATTACAAGACTCCAAAAGAGTTTTGACCAGTTTCACCGAATCGAGCGAGCGCCCTGTAGTGTTTATGTTCACAGGGCAAGGGACACAGTACGCAAACATGGCACGGGAAATATACCACAGCGAGGCTACTTTTACCGAACAGATCGATATCTGCTGTGAATTACTCCAGCCTCAACTAAAACTAGATTTACGTCAACTTCTATATCCTACAGAAGCAGATGAGGATACAGCAGCGCAGCAACTACAACAGACGGCAATTACCCAACCCGCACTATTTACGATCGAGTATGCTCTAGCTAAACTATGGATGTCTTGGGGAGTGCATCCCGTGGCAATGATTGGTCACAGCATCGGCGAATATGTGGCAGCAACTCTGGCGGGGGTGTTTTCCCTAGAAGAGGCTTTAACATTGGTAACGGCACGGGGTCAACTGATGCAGCAACTATCTTCAGGAAGTATGTTAGCTATACCCCTATCCGAACTAGAAGTACAACCTTATTTAGGGTCAGGACTCTCTGTAGCAGTCATCAACAGTTCATCCTCCTGTGTGGTTTCAGGGACCACCGAGGCAGTAGAAGCCTTACAAAATAAATTAGCGACCTTGGAGGTGGATTGCCGCCTGCTACGCACCTCCCATGCCTTTCATTCACCAATGATGGAACCGATTCTGGAGCCTTTTAGAGAGAGAGTCGCCCAAGTCAGCCTCAAGCCACCACAAATTCCTTACATTTCCAATGTTACTGGCACTTGGATTACACCACAGGAGGCAACTTCCTCTGACTATTGGTCAAATCACATTAGGAAAACGGTTCGTTTTGAGTCAGGGTTGCAAGAGTTATTCAAAAAACCGATACAAGTTCTGTTAGAAGTCGGGCCTGGTAGAACATTGAGTAAATTAGCTCAACGGCATCAGCAAAAACAGCCAGAGCAGTTAGTGTTGAACTCAGTACGTCATCCCAAAGAGCAGCAATCGGACATCGAGTTTTTGTTGAAGACAGTCGGTCAATTATGGCTGGCTGGAGTACAGGTAGATTGGTCGGGCTTTTATGCTCAGGAGCAACGACACCGAATTCCACTGCCCACATATCCTTTTGAAAGACAGAGATACTGGATTGAACCGTCTCAAATAGTAGAAAATACCGCTCTAACATCAGTTTCACCAGAGAAAAAGCCAGACATTGCCGATTGGTTCTACTTGCCTTCCTGGAAGCGATCGCTGTCCCCAGCATCACCAGCATCACCAAAACCAAGAGAATTAACCTCACAAAAATCTCGCACTCTGGTGTTTATCGATGAGTGTGGCTTGGGTAGTCAATTGCTCGAAGGTCTCCGCAGAGACAACCAAGAGGTAATTACCGTCAAAGTCGAGGCAGAGTTCATCCAAGTTAGCGAGGAGCTATATACTCTCAATCCTGGAGAAAGCAATGACTACAATACCTTACTCACCGAACTTCGACAACAACAGAGACTGCCAGAAAAAATTGTTCATTTGTGGAGTGTCACACCTGTAACTCAAACCCAATCAGGATTTGCAGGAATTGACCAAGCCCAACAAACAGGTTTCTACAGCCTGCTGTTTCTCGCCCAGGCACTAGGTAAACAGAATTTGAGTGAGCAGTTGCAACTCACGGTGATCTCTAACAACATGCAGTCAGTGATGGGAGAAGAGTTACTCTTTCCAGAGAAGTCAACCATACTCGGACCAGTTAAAGTAATTCCCCAAGAATACCCAAACATTACTTGCCGCAGTATTGATGTGATTCTTCCTGTTGCTGGAAGTTGGCAACAGCACAAGCTTACAGAGAAATTACTAACAGAGCTGAGAGTCCCTATTTCTGAGGGAGTGATTGCCTATCGAGGGAATAATCGTTGGCTACAAAGCTTTGAACCAGTGCGACTGGAGCCATTTATCGAGGAGAAACCAAGATTAAGAAAAGAAGGTGTCTATCTTATTACAGGGGGGCTTGGAGGGATTGGCCTAATTTTAGCAGAGCATTTAGCGAAGACGGTACAAGCTAAACTCATTCTGACAGGGCGTTCCACTTTTCCGACCAGACAAGAGTGGGACAGGTGGTTGTTAACTCACGATGAAATGAATAACATCAGCCGTAAGATCAACAAAGTAAAGGAACTAGAAAGGTTAGGTGCAGAGGTTTTGGTGGTGAGTGCTGATGTGGCTAATCTTGAACAAATGAATGAAGCGATCAAAAAAGCCCAGTTGAGCTTTGGTCAGCTTAATGGTGTAATTCATGCTGCAGGAATTGTAGAAAAAAAATTCCTGACCACTATTGCCCAGACAAATAAAATTGAGTGTGAGAAGCAATTTCACCCCAAAATCTATGGACTTTTAGTTTTAGAACAAGTGTTGCAGAATCAAGAAATAGATTTTTGTATATTAATGTCTTCTTTATCATCAATCTTAGGGGGATTGGGATATATTGCTTATGGGGCAGCCAATCTCTTTATGGATGCTTTAACTTACCAACATAATCAGACTAACTCTATACCCTGGCTTAGCGTAAATTGGGATGCATGGAAAGTTGGTTTAGAAAAGCAAGAAAATTCATTAAACCAAACTAGTCTTGCGGATTTTGGGCTGACACCAGAAGAAGGATTAAAGACGTTTCAAAATATTCTATCTAGATGTGAACTAAATCAATTGGTTATCTCGACTGGAAACCTACAGTCAAGGATTAGTAAATATATTGAGCCTAAAATATTACAAGAGAATATAGCTTCTGATTCCCTCTACCCAAGACCAAATTTACCGAATGCTTACACAGTTCCCAGAAATGAGACAGAGCAACAACTTGCTAATATTTGGCAACAACTGCTTGGTATTCAAAAAATAGGAATTTACGACAATTTTTTTGAGTTAGGCGGAGATTCTTTGCTTAGCACTCAGGTGGCATTAAAAGCCAAACAGATTGGTTTGCAGCTTACACCCGATCAGTTATTTATGCATCCAACAATTGCAGATTTAGCAGAGGTTACTGACACTCTAGAGACTATAGAAATAGAAGAAGATATGGATGCTGAAAACATCAACTACAAATTCCCAGAAGCCAACCTGACTCAAACAGAGCTTGACGAATTTCTGTCAACAATTAACCATAAAAATTGAAAATAAAAATAATTAAATTCCGATTTATAGGATGTTAGCAATATTTAGCTGAATTTTGATTTTTAGGCAAATACCAAATGAAAACACAAAACGTCCAAGATATATATGAACTCTCTCCGATACAGCAGGGTCTTCTATTTCATTGTATATATGCTCCCGAATCAAGATTCTATTTTGTTCAGAAATTTTTTACCATAGATGGCAACCTCAACTTGATTGCTTTTGATCAGGCCTGGCAGCAAGTAGTGGCTAGGCACACAAGTTTGCGTACTGGTTTTTACTGGGAGAATATTAATAAACCACTACAAGTAGTTTACAAACAGGTAAAAGTACCCATAGAGCAACAAGATTGGCGGGGGCTAAATTCAGTCGAACAGCAGCAGCAATTAGAGTCTTTTCTGGAGCGCGATCGCCAGCAGGGCATTGATTTATCTCAAGAATGCTTAATGCGACTAACTTTACTGCGTTTAAGTGACGATGCTTATAAATTAATCTGGACTTCGCACTTTATCAACATGGATGGATGGGCAGTATCCTTAGTGCTTAAGGACTTTGTTCAACTTTATAAAGCGTTTTGTCAGGGTAAAGAAGCATCTTTAGGAGCTGGTAGTTTCTACAGAAAGTACATTGCCTGGTTGCAACAACAGGATTTATCCAAAGCCAAGGTATTCTGGCAACAGGCGCTCAAGGGATTAAAAGCACCTACTCTTCTAACCAACTGGTATGTTGACCACTTTTCCGACCAAGAAGAAGAGCATGCTCTTCAAAGAATCTTTCTATCGGAGACAACAACAGCATCACTAATATCTTTTACACGACAGCATCAGTTAACACTAAACACAGTCATTCAGGGAGCCTGGGCTTGGCTTCTCAGTCGCTACAGTGGTGAAAAGAAAGTGGTCTTTGGGTGTACCACTTTTGGTCGTCCATTAGATCTAGCAGGAGTAGATTCAATAGTGGGAACCTTTGTTAACAGCTTGCCCTTATGGGTTGAGGTAGATGACCAGCAGCCTTTACTGCCTTGGCTAAAGCAACTTCAAGTACAAATAGCTGAGATACGTCAGTACGAATACAGCCCACTGGTAGAGATTCAAAACTGTACGGAAATACCGAAAGACATGCCTCTTTTTGAAAGTTTAGTGGTATTTGAGAAAGTGCCAGAGATGTCGGTTGACAAGGCAAACCGAGAGGGGCTAAAAATGGAAATGACTGGTATCTGGTACAAGACCAACTATCCTCTAAATTTGGTAGTGTATCCTATGAAGAAATTGATACTCGAAATCGCTCACCATTGTCATCTTTTTGATGCCACTACGGTTACTAGTATGCTCCAGCATCTGGAGAAATTGCTTCAAGACATGGTAACCAATCCTGAAGTTCGTCTTAAAGACTTGTCGTTGTTAACCCCACCTCAGCAGCAGCTTAGCCTAATGCTGGACAAAGAAATGACATTTGATTTTGATTTTGCTTCGCGTATTTAAGCAGCTAACTAAGACAAAACACGTAATTTATAAGTCCTAGTTTGAGCAAGTCAAGCTTTAGTAACAATTAAAAAGATCAAATAATGGTAGCTATATCTTCAAAAATTGAACGTTGTTATCAACTTTCAAGCCAAGAATTTCAATCGAACTATGTTGAGAAAGCAAAACCAGTAATTATTACTGGGGTACTAAAAAACTGTAGTTGCATTAGAGACAGAAAATGGTCATTGGAATATTTTTCAACAATTGCTCCTGACCTTGATATATATGTCAAATACTTCAAAAACAATCTAATTCAATTAGACAACTTGACTCTAAAGCAATATGTTAATATTTTGAGAGAATTTGAAATAGCCAAAAAGAGTAAATCCAATATTGATTTGCCTCCATATTGTCATGATCTGCCCCTCTTTAGCCTAATTCCTTCACTAATAAAAGATGTTCAACCATTTCCACTAGATTATTTACCGAAATGGTATTGGTACAAAT
>JBCDEP010000162.1:0-14438 GCA_039179675.1 Cyanobacteria bacterium P01_G01_bin.67 | reverse complement strand
TTTTAAGATTATAGCTGGGCGATACCGAAACCGTCGTTGTCGTTACAAACTGCGATGTAATTTGATTGCAGCATTATACAACTGCGAGTTGTCTTTGGCTGCTTGACTTGTATTCAATCAGCAACGCACATCATGGAATGATGAATATTGCAAGAGGTCTAATTTACTATTAGTCTGGAGCGTCCAATAGATGAATATTTTACTGTAAATGCTTTTACTACTACCAATTACTATGGCTATGATGCCATGGAGGGAGAAGACTACTGGAGCAATAATGAAAGCATTACATTTGCCCCCGGAGAAACTAGTAAAACTTTTACTGTCGATACTATTGCTGATTCTCTTGTCGAAGGGGATGAACAGTACTAGCAAGAATCAGTTCTAATAGTCCCGATGTTGCTATTTATGACTCTTTTGGTAGGGGTATCATTCCCGACAACGATATGGTAGCTGGAGAAGTAGGTTACGTCGAAAATCTTAACCACTTTGAAAAAACAATTCAGTTCCAAAATGAATATCAAAACCCCGTTGTCATTGTTAGCCCTTTAACTCGTAATGGAGGTGATCCTGTGATCGCCAGAATTACAGATATTCAGGGCGATAGTTTCAGTGTCTTGGTACAAGAACCCACCTTGCTCAAAAAGAAAGCACATCCAGGAGGTCATACCTTAGAAAATTTCTCTTACATGGTAGTGGAGGCGGGAACGTGGACAATGTCTGATGGAACCATCATTGAAGTGGGAACAACCGAAGTCGATACTTATACTCGCCAGGCAAATTGGTCGCGTTTAGAATTAGAAAGTGATTTTAATAAGCCTATTGTTATTTCTTCAGTTCAAACATACAACAATGAAGAGTTTATTCGTTTACGTCAGCGCAACGGTAATGAGAACGGAATTGATTTAACTTTAGAGAAGGAAGAAGCTCTATTAAAAACCAACTATGCAAATGAAACAGTAGGATATATTGCTGTTGAAGATGCACCCGATCAGGTTCTTGGTGGCGGAATTAACTACGTTGCTGGTGACACAGGAAAAACCATGAATCATGAATGGCAGCAACTAGACAGTGCTCATAACTATCCCTATCTTTTTGCCTCAACTAATTCATATTTTGGTGGTGACTCAGTCGGCTTAAGGTATCAAATGGGCAGCATAATGCTGGAAGAAGATACTAGTAGAGACTACGAAGTTGCTCATGCTAGAGAAAATGTGGCTTACCTAGGGGTTTGATAATCTTGGTAATATTACCGCCGAACTTTAGGATTCTCAATCTATTTAGGCTGTGATTATACTTTAAATGGCGATCTCATTGAATACTTGCCTGATTGTGCCTCGCTCATCCAAAAATAATCATCTTAAATCACCTGATTTATGTCCTGTAGTTTAACTATGATGTTGCTACAGGTATTTTTAGTTTGTCTAGTATTTAGCTAGTGGCTTCTAGTTGGATTGAAAAATCAACTTTTAACCAACTTTTGCAGAGTTAGGTTGATTTTTGTTGCTTTAAGATAGCGATCGCTATCTTAATCAGTAAACTTAACAATAAAAAAGGTCTGTATCTTACTGGCTAACTTGCATCGACATCAATTAAAGCTTAAAACATAAAAACTTACACTTATTTTCTGAGCCAGCTCTCAAACATAGTCTATCTTCATACATAATCATTACTTATTTAATTGCTCTCTAGCATAATATTTATGACTAATCCATCTCCTCCAGAACCACAAAATCCGATTCCTGAGCGTCGCCGACGACCAGCTACAGGGGTAACTTTTGATGAAATGATTGCAATTATTGTCGCATTTTCCACTATCGGCACCATTTTATTTTGGTCGATGGGGGGCAAAAACAGTAAGCTGGCAAATAATCTGGGTCTAGGTGGCAGTAGTAATTTACTGGCTTCGGATCAAACCCTAGATACTGGTTTGGGTTTCGGCAATATTCTCTCTGCAAATACCGATGCTGATGTAAATCTTAATCAAGACTTGGAAGTGGAGAATCGTCGGTTAGCGGCTGAACTAGCGCAACAAGAAACTGAAGTTAGTTTTATTCCCCCTAATCAGGTTGTCCGTAGTCAACCAGTTGCAAAGAATTCTTATGCTTTTGACTCAGGAGCCAAGTTGGTTCCTTTAGCGGGAGTTGCTAGTCTACCAGCATTAAAGAACCAAAGTATCAGTAATCAAAATATAGGAAATAGTAACGCATCAGTTGGCACTATCGATATTGAAGAAGAGGAATCAATTACCCCTGAAAGAAGCGCAACTCAACCTTCAGCAATTGTTCCCGAGCCAGCAGAACTAGAGACAAGCCAGCCCGAAAATGCGGAACCTAGGTCAACGGAACCATCGACGGCAACTCCCCCAGAAACTGAGACAACTACCCAGCCAGAACCTACGGCAATTACCCCTGAGACCACTAAAATGCCTGAAGACGTGGTTCCAGATTATTGGGCTTATCCTTTTGTTAAGCAGATGAGAGAACAAGCCTTAGTACCAGAGCTAGCCAAAAATCAAGAATTTGAGCCCGACGCTCTAATCACTAGAGCTAGTATGGCAACCTTGGTCAGTCAAGCCTTCAAGCAGCAGCCAGCAACAGCAAGTATCAAAAAATTCAAAGATGTAAGCAATCAAAATGCGATCGCTAAAGATATTGATCAGGCTGTCAGAATGGGCTTTATGCAGGGTTACTCTGATGATGAATTCAAGCCTTTGGAAAATATTCCTCGTTATCAGGTACTAGTTACTCTAGCAACTGGATTGGGTTTACAACCATCACAAGATGCTGACCAAATTCTGCGGCAATTTGGCGGTAGCTCGAAGATGCCAGAATGGGCGAAACAGCAAGTAGCCGCCGCTGCCGAAGCGGGATTAATTGTTAATCCTCCTGATGCTCCTGAGAATGCCCTAATTCCCGAAAAACCTGCAACTAGAGGAGAAGTGGCAGCCATGATCCATCAGGCTTTAGTAAGTACTGGTCAACTTGAGCCTTTAGAGTCGGAATATATCGTTAAACCATAAGAGAATATCAAGGAATTAATACTTCCATCTCAACCCTTATTGTTTCAATTATTCCAGATAGTTACTTAAACTTAGCTAAAAAATAATTTTGGCAATTGATTGTCATAACCCCTAGCTTAGCCGATGGGGTTTTTTATGTTATTTTCTTTCTCAGTACCCAACTTACAATCGAGCTATAGTGTTTTGTTCTAATTGGTATTAGTTCTACAACAGGTTATTAAGTTTATGTCTGCTCCTCCAATTCAATGGTATCCAGGTCACATTGCCAAAGCTGAAAGACAATTAAAAGAACAGCTTAAAAAAGTAGATGTGGTTTTGGAAATACTAGATGCGAGAATTCCCCTAGCTTCTCACCATCCTCAGATCGATAACTGGATTGGTACCAAGCCTCGAATTACCGTCTTAAATCGAGAGGACATGATTTCTGAAGGGGCAAAACAAGCCTGGTTGAGCTGGTATCAATCTCAAGCAATTACACCCTACTTTACTAATGCCAAACAGGGTAAAGGAATTAAAGCAATCAAAGGTGCTGCTCAAAAAACAGGAGTGGCGATGAATCAACGTCGTCAAGATCGCGGTATGCGCCCTCGTCCAGTGCGAGCAGTTGTGATTGGGTTTCCCAATGTGGGTAAATCAGCACTAATCAACCGTTTAGTTGGCAAAAAAATTGTCGTTAGTGAACGTCGTGCTGGGGTAACGCGTCAGCTACGCTGGGTCAAAATATCTCCAGAAATTGAGCTATTAGATGCACCAGGAATTATCCCTTGGAGGCTGGAAAATCAGCATGATGCGATAAAATTAGCTATTTGCGAGGATATTGGGCAGGCTGCTTATGATAACCAGGTTGTAGCCGCTGCTGCTGTGGATTTATTAATTGCAATTGGTTACGACAAAGCTCTAAAGTCTCGCTTTAATTTTGACTTCGAGCCGACGACAACTACGGGAGAAGCCTTTATCCAAGACGTAAGCGATCGCTCTTTTAAGGGAGATAAGGAACGAGTTGCGCGTCAGATACTATATGATTTTCGTACAGGAAATATGGGCAAAATTCCTCTGGAATTACCCCCATCAGAATCATAAATACTAATGTAGGTGATTTGAGGTAGTGAGATATCAACGGTTATTGTTTGTGTTGTTAATCTTATTTTGGCTGGGGTTTACACCTATTGCTAATGCGGCAATATGTGGCGAACGCAATAGTCAGGAAGTGTGTATTTTAAAGCTAAAACGTAGTGCCAAAAACTATTGGGAATATCGAGCTAAAGTCAGCATCAATGGCGAAAAACAGAAAAATAAAGAGATCTATAACTGTCGCGATCGCACTTTGACCCGTAAAGGAAAGTATCCCATCCCTTTTAAATCAAACAGCCCAGGAGAATTAGTCTGTAAAACATTTCAGAAGCAGAGCAATACTTTTACACCTTCTAAATGGTAATAAAAGATAGGTATTACGAGAATTGCAAAAGATACTGATTAGATTAATAGTGGGAAAATCATTAAACATATTGTTTAATCGGAATGCGTACCTGAAAGTTAGTCTTACCAGGTTCGGATTCAAAACGAAGATTGCCTTTGTGTTTTTTGACGATAATTCCGCGGGAGATATCCAAACCTAAACCACTACCTTTACCTGCCGCTTTACTGGTAAAAAAAGGATCAAAAATTTTGGACTGAAACTCAAGGGGAATGCCTGCACCATTATCAATAATCTCGACTAAGATGCAGTTATTTTCGAGGCTAGTACGGATCGTTAATTCTCCCTGTCCATTCATAGCATCGATCGCATTATCGATAAGGTTTGTCCAAACTTGATTCAATTCCCCTCCATAAGCCGACACTTTAGGCAAATCGAGACTATATTCACGGTTAACTGTCACACCATATTTCAGTTTGTGATTGAGAATCTTGAGAGTATTATCTAACCCTTGATGAAGATCTATTTCTTGGATGGCGCCGCGATCAACGTAGGAATAATTTTTAATCGCTCCTACCAAGTCTGAAATCTGACTCGTGCTAAATTCTAACTCAGTAACTAAGCTATTAACCGTCAAAGTCGCTTCTAACCACGTTAATGCTTCGTTAAAAGCATCAGACTCCATTTCATCGGCGAGGGTTTCTAGGTGGGATTGCTCGATGCCGACATTCACTAAGCTAGGGGATATATCCCAAGCATCATCTACTCCCAAAGATTCCAACCAGTCCGCTAATTCTTCTTCCTGAATACTTTGCTTCAAAGGAGATAAATCGGGCTTATAGTATTCACGATTGACCGCTTTTTGCTGCAATTCACATAATAATTGACGGTGTTGAACTGAAAAATTGTGTCCCCGAGGAGACAGCATATTCTCTTGTAAAGTTGTGATCGCACTGTTGAGCTGTTTTGCGGCTCTACTGCCTGCTGCCGCAGGATTATTTAATTCATGAGCTAATCCTGCCGATAGCTTGCCCAGTTCTGCTAATTTCTCCTGCTGACGTAACTTAGCTTCCAAATACTTAGAACGTTCAGCTAATGCAGGAATAAACAAATCAATACTGCGGGGACAACCCTTAAGTAATTCCTTGAAATCCTGAAATTGAATTACTTGGCTGGAATCGATGCTGCTAGCAGTTGCCTGAGAAACACCTCCCGTTAGCATGTTGAGATCTCCTGTAAATTCTCCTCGATGATGGGTGGCGACTAAAATTTCTTCGGTCCCTAGATGTTTAGTAATTTTGATCTGTCCTGATAAAACCACATAGAAGCAATATTCACTATCTCCCTCCTGATAAAGAATTTCACCTGGCTTAATTTCCAAAACGGCGCCACAGGTCTTTAAACCTTCAAGATACTCATCTTCCAAGACAGGAAAAAGAACGGAATCTGATCGTGTTTTGGACATAGCATTTTAGATTAAAAGATGTCAGTTAAATCTAATATAAAGTCAGGAAAGATAGCCTCGCCAGATAATAATTGAAGATTATCTTGCATCTTGACATCTCAATCCTTGGGGATAGATTTTTGCTTGTTTAGCTTCAGAATTAAATAGCTAATTAAGCTTAACTCCATAAACGAGGTTTTTATTTATCTTAGCTTGAGTATTAATTTAGATAATCAGAGGGCGATTCTGACTAATTAGAGATCATAAGCATCATGTAATCTATCTAAGGTCTATAGTATGATAAATAGCTCAAATTACAATTAGTATAGTTAAGTTCACTCCTAGATTTACAGCGAACATGATCTTAAATTTAACAAATTAGCCTTGGTAACGGCGATCGCTTTTTTCGGTTAAGGTTTGCTAGAGACTACAACGATGGTGAGGATACTGGGTGACACCAGCGATCAGGGAGTTATAAGTTAGTCTTGCACCCATCATGGCAAATGTCTACACCCCTAGGGGAGTATCTGGTAAAGTTCTTGTGGAAAATCTCTGGATTAAATTCGCTCTAAAGTTAACCATGCCATAGGAAATAATGAGCCAGAGGCGAATTGCAAACATCTAAAATAGACCTCCGTAACCAATCTCCCCATCAACTCCAGCCCCATATTTAGCGAGTTTCTGCTTCAGGTAATTTTTGCCCTTAGTTCAAGTCAAGGCAAATTAGGCGATCGCCAAAATTCTGAGGAATCAGGTTTTTCCTCGACGCGATTAAGAGGCTTAATAATTGGTGATTCATTATAGAGAGATATTATTACCAATATTGCCTGCATCCGAATTGAGAGACATCATTGCCTTGCAAGATAATAATATAACTTAATCATATTGATGCTTTATTTGGATTAGCTTCGTCCAAATTGATCAGCAGTTAGCTGTTAACTTTCAAAAAATCAACAGCTCTATTTCTTATAAATCGAATCTTCCCACAAACCACTAGATTTAGAACGGACTTTGCGAGCATTGATTTCTGCTTGATCCTGATTTTTTAATTCTGCTAATAAAGGTTTTACCAGCTTGACAACGTTTTTCCAAGTTAGATCTTTTTCGGGAAGATAGTCAGCTAATTCTTGTAAAGCAGCTTTGGCATCAGCGATACTTTGATCGATTTCTGCTTCGTTTTCTGCCAATAATGGCGTTGAACAGCGTAATAAATCTTGCTGAACAGCGGCGAATCCCTTGCGTACTTCTTGAGTAATTTGAACGCAGTATTCGGAACGTCCTTTTAACTTTTGTTTATTAAATCCTTGTTGAGATGAAGCGTATAATGCTGGTAATCTATTCAAAGCGTAAGTAGCTACCTCGATCGTATTAACAAATTTTTTAATATTATTGGGAAGACGCACTATTTGTCTGTCAATCTCGTCGGCAACTAGTACCTCCATTACATTACGATTGATATAATCATTTTCTGGTCGATTAATTTTCATTTAATTAATTTGGCTTATAAATGATAACTATGCAGCTCAGAATGGAAACTTCTGATCTTGCTCTCTCTATATATACACAGATAATCAAGATTGCCTAGAGAATACCACCGTGAATAAGCTGAAATTTATCTAATTTTTATCTTGTATAGATTTAAGAGTATCTTTGCTTTACGAATAACTTATATTTCTTACTAGAAAATACCGAGCAACAAAATACGTTTTTCCCATGAGAGAGGTTTGAGATCACATCTATAAAAAGGTGGTAAATGCGATCGCTGCTGGTAATTCTGTAATCATCCTCGGTGAAGCTGGTGCCAGGAAGAAGGCTCTTTGGTTTGAAGCTACTTCTATAGACGGAGAAGTTTCTATTTTAGACATTGCCTATGGCAAAGCGAAGCTATTATCTTTTCTCAAAAACCGCTATTCAAAAAACGAAATAGATCGCTATTGATCCCAACAGATAAATTATTCCCTGTTCCCTGTTCCCGCACTTCACAGATTAATTTGTGTATAACATCAGTAAAGTAATGACAGTTTACTATTAGCAAACCTAATTAATTGAGCTGTTCTGATTTAATACGTTGCTCAATCAGTTCGATTGCCTGACTAACTTTTTCAGGGAAGATAACTATCAAATCATTAGTTTGTGCCTGATTTAAAGCTTGATTAGTCGCTTTAACTTCGTTAAGAATAACTTCACAGATTGTGTCAGGATTTACTTGGTAAATTCCTTTGGTAATCAAATCAGCAACTTCTCCTGGCTCTCTACCTCGGGAATCTTGATCTTCTTTAACAATAATTCGGTCAAAGATAGCGGCAGCAATTGTCCCTAGTAAGATCAGATCTTCATCACGGCGATCGCCTGGTCCACCAACAACACCAATTTTAGTTCCTGACCAATTACGGACATAATCGCCAACAGCCCTAAATCCGTGGGGATTGTGAGCATAATCGATGAGGACTCGATAGTCTTTGACATCAAATAAGTTCATTCTGCCAGGAGTTTGGGCGGCAGACATTTGAAAAGTCCTGACTCCCTGACGAATCAACTCAATATCAACTCCCTGGGCAAAGGTTGCCAAACAGCTTGCTAGGGCATTAGCAATCATAAAGGGAGCCATCCCTTCCATCGTCATCGGGATATTTACTGCTTTTTCAACCCTGAGAGTCCATTGACCTTCTAAAATTGATAGATAACCGTTTTCATAAATTGCCGCTAATCCATTGCGGCGAGAATGGTCAATAATAATCGGATTATCGGGATTCATCGAGAAATAAGCTATTTTACAGTTGAGCTTTTCTGCCATTGCCGCCACTAGAGGATCGTCGGCATTCAGAATGGCATACCCATCAGGTTTTACAGCCTCTGCCACTACCGCCTTGACACGAGCCATTTGTTCAATTGTGTCAATTCCCCCTAGACCTAAATGATCGGCAGCGACGTTTAAGACTACTCCGATATCGCAACTATCAAAAGCCAAGCCAGAACGTAAAATACCGCCTCTAGCAGTTTCTAAGACCGCTACCTCTACCGTAGGGTCTCGTAAAATAGCTCCAGCGCTATAGGGTCCCGTATTATCTCCTTGCTCCACTAAATATTCCTGAATATAAATACCGTCTGTGGCAGTAAAACCAACGACTTTATCGGTTTGACGATAGATATGAGCAGTTAATCTTGTAGTAGTAGTTTTGCCGTTGGTGCCTGTAATTGCCACAATGGGAATTCTGCTGGGAGCTTGCTCAGGAAACAGCATTTCTAAAACTGATGCCCCCACATTACGAGGCAGTCCATAGCTAGGGTCAGCATGCATTCTAAAACCTGGAGCTGCGTTAACTTCGACAATTACCCCATTAGTATCTCTTAGCGGTCTACTGATGTCAGAAGTGACAATATCAATTCCTGCTATGTCCAAGCCGATAATCTTAGCTACACGCTGAGCTAACCAGATATTTTCGGCATGAATTTCGTCAGTACGATCAATTGCTACCCCTCCAGTACTTAAATTAGCTGTAGCACGGAGATAAGCTGTGTTCTGAGCAGGCAAAACTGAATCTAAACTATATCCTTGTTTTGCCAGAACTGCTTTGGAGGTTTGGTCGACCACAATTTTGGTCAGCACATTGTCGTGTCCATTGCCTCGTCTGGGATCTTGATTAGTAATATCGATTAATTCTCGGATAGTTGCTTTGCCGTTGCCCACGACATGAGCAGGGACTCTTTCTGCTACTGCCACGACTTTACCATTAATCACTAAGATGCGATGGTCATTCCCTTGATAAAATTGCTCAACGATTACAGAGCGAGTTTTTGAAGCTTTACTCGCCAAATCATAAGCGCTTTCTGCTTCTGACCAATTATTAATGTTAATTGTAATTCCCCGACCATGATTGCCGTCTAGGGGCTTAATTACAATGGGAAATCCTCCTACATCAGCGATCGCCTGTTCTAATTCATCTAGGTACTCAATCACCGTCCCTTTGGGAACAGGCACCCCAGCATTGCCCAAAATATTTTTAGTACCTTCCTTATCACATGCCAACTCTACCGCTAGGATACTGGTGTTGTTGCTTAAGGTAGCTTGAATTCGCTTTTGCTTGGCTCCATAACCCAGCTGTAACATCGCCCTAGCACTAAGCCACATCCAAGGTATTTTTCGCGCCTCGGCTTCTTTGATAATCGTCTCTGTGGAGGGACCCAAAGCAGTATTGGCATAAAGATCTCGCAGATCATTTAAATCTTGCTGAAGCTCTTGAGCAGGATAAGTTCCAGTTTCAACAACTGATTTGCATAGTCTAACCGCAGCTCTGGCAGCATAACGCCCTGCCTGCTCTTCAACATACTCAAATACAACATTGAACACTCCTGGTGTCGATGTTTCTCTCGTACGACCAAACCCCACAGGCATCCCTGCTAATTCCTGTAACTCCAGAGCGACATGTTCAATTATGTGTCCCATTAAGGTGCCTTCTTGGATTCTTTCCAAAAAGCCCCCCCGATGTCCACGGGAACAATGGTGTTCAATCAAGCTAGGTAATACTTTGACTATCCCATCGTAAAATCCAGGAATCTCATTGGACATTACCTCGGTTAACTCTTCTAGATCTAGCTGGATCAAAATCAGCTTGTTTCGCCGAATACTCCAATAGTTAGGACCACGCAGGGTTTGAGTCTTAAGAATTCTCATTTATATTTGCTGTTCGGATTTATGAGACAGCAGCAATAGGTGATTAAACAATTTGTTCATCATCTCTCTTTGACAATCTAGCAAACTGTTCACTAGTAACACTTTAATCAGCATTTAATGACTTTTAGACGGGATCAAGCTAATAAATTTAGTTTAAGGGCAGATGCCGATTCAAATCATAGCGATCGCCATGACCCAAAATATGCAGTTTAAGGTTGTGCATGCTCAAAGGCTGATTTCCATTAGCTCGCGCTCGGTTAGAGTAAGTCATGTGTTGGGCATCCACGATAGTAACAGTTCCTTTGCCAATCACCTGAATCATGCCGTCACTTTCAAACATAGCGCAAGTGTCTTCATCAATACCAATACCGAGAAGTTCGGAATGATCGGAAATTGCACTCAAAAGCCGTGCTAGACGATTGCGATTATAAAAATGCTGATCAACTAGAACCCCCGCAATAATGTCCAACCCCTTTGCCATGTCTACTAAGGCACGGTTGGGAGACTCGGCACTGCTACCGCCAGAAATCATATGGTGTCCCATAACCGCAGCTCCAGCACTAGTTCCCGCTAAGCTAATTTCTCGCTTCTGCGCTCTTTCGATAATTCGATCCATCAAGGGGGTATCCGCTAGCAAACCACATAAACGAAGCTGATCTCCTCCTGTCAAGAATATGCCCGTACAATCTTCGACAAAATTACGATAAACTGAATCATCAGCTCCAGAGCGGTCACGGACATCCAAGACCTTAATATCTTTTGCTCCCATCTCATTAAACAGCCGATAATATCTGTCGCCAATTAGAGTCGGTTCTCGTGAAGCACAGGGAACGATTCCAATCTGAGCATTCACACCACCTGCTCGGCTAAAGAAGGTTTGCAATATTTCTTTGCCATGTACTTTATCTTCCGCCCCACCAATCACTAAAATAGCGTTCTTGGTAGACTGTAAATGGGATGAGGTTTGATTTATAAAGTCAGTGTTAATCATAATGGGATATTCGGGCAAGAGATTAATCTCTGATTCTAGCGATCGTAGCTGTGATTGCCACTTAACTGTTGTGTCAAAGACTACCTAATTTCCAAAGTCAGTGTGACTTTTTGTGTATGTTCCGAGTAATTTTGCAATTTTTTTATCGTGCGTTTTGATATTATCACTCTTTTCCCCGACTTTTTTGTCTCCCCGCTCAATTGCAGTTTACTGGGGAAAGCGATCGCCAAGAAAATTGCTACCGTAAATTTATTAAACCCTCGTGACTTTGCTATCGACAAGCACCGTAAGGTAGATGACATAACATATGGTGGTGGTGTAGGCATGTTGCTTAAACCTGAACCAATATTCGCAGCTGTCGAGTCTTTACCTGTATTCCCCCGAAGAGAAATTATTTTGGTGACTCCTCAGGGACAACCCCTAAATCAACCCCTGCTCAAGGATTTAGCCACTAATTACCAACAGCTAGTCGTCATCTGTGGTCACTATGAAGGAGTAGACGAAAGAATACGTCAACATCTTGTGACGAAAGAGATCTCTCTCGGGGATTTTGTTTTAACCTGCGGGGAAATACCTGCTCTTACGTTAATTAATGGTGTCACGAGACTTCTCCCAGGAACAGTAGGTAAGGTTGAATCTCTTAAACAAGAAAGTTTTGAAGCTGAATTGCTGGATTATCCTCAATATACTAGACCTGCTGAATATCGAGGTTGGGAAGTACCTGAAGTATTGCGCTCGGGTAATCATAGGCTGATTGATGAGTGGCGCCAATCAGAGCAAGTTAAACGTACTCGCGATCGCCGCCCAGATTTATGGGAAAAATGGAAAAATAGTTAACAGTTACTAATTGACTTATGAAAGCGGTATGTTAAGGGCAAAACCACTTTAGTTAAATCTCATCGTCATCATGAATACTCAAAGCTCATAAACAAATCGGGATAGACTTTGTAATTACTTAGCTACTATTGCACCCAATGCTTTTAAATTAGCTATTTGAGACTCGGTCAAACCTTTAGCTTCTGTAATGTTCATATTTTCATAGGGTCGAGGAGATCGAAAAGTTTTTAGACACTTACCTGTGTTTATATCCCAAAGCTTAATCGTTTCATCTGCACTACTGCTCACAAGAGTTTGTCCATTGGGGCTCCAGGCAACTGACCAAACCTGACTGATATGACCTGACAAGGTTTTAAGACATCTTCCTGCTCGCACATCCCAAAGCTTAATCGTTCGATCCTCACTGGCAGAGGCAAGCATTTTGTTGTTAGGATTCCAGACAACTGACCAGACTTGACTGATATGACCTGACAAGGTTTTGAGACATCTTCCTGCTCGCACATCCCAAAGCTTTATATTCTGGTCAGAGGAACTACTAGCAAGAGTTTGTCCATCGGGACTCCACGCGACAGATCTCACCCAATTTTCATGTCCCTGCAAGGAGAATAAACATTTACCTGTTTTTGAGTTCCACAACTTCACACTTTGGTCATAAGAGCCGCTAGCAAGGGTTATGCCATCAGGACTCCATGCCACTGAGTGAACTGGATTAGTATGCCCATTTAAGGAAAGTAAACATTGACCTGTGCTAATCTCCCAGAGTTTCACCGTTCGGTCGTCACTTCCGCTGGCAAGGATTTTACTATCGGGACTCCACGCCACTGACCACACCAAACCATTATGTCCAATGAAAGTATTGAGACATTGACCCGTGTTAGGATTCCAAAGTCTCGCAGTGTGGTCATCACCTCCACTGGCAAGAATTTGTCCGTTGGGACTCCATGCCACTGACCATACCAGTCCCGTGTGACCTGACAAAGTTTTAAGACATCTTCCTTCTCGGACATCCCAAAGCTTTATAGTTCGATCTTCACTGCTACTAGCAAGGATGTTGTGCCCATTCGGGGACTTGTCTCCCATAGTTGAAGATAAACCATCAGGACTCCATGACACTGAAAATACCCAGTTGTTATAACCCTGCAAAGTCTTGAGACATTCACCAGTGCTAAAATTCCAAAGTCTTACGCTTTGGTCATAAGAACCACTAGCAAGAGTGTTTCTATCGGGACTCCACGCCACTGACCAAACCCATTTGATATGACCGTGTAAGGTTTTCAGGCAGCTACCTGTCGTAGCATCCCAGAGTTTAACTGTGCGATCGTGAGAACTACTGGCAAGGGTTTGCTCCTGGGGATGCCATGCTACTGAGGATACCCAATTAGTGTGTCCTGTTAAAGTGTTGAGGCACGTTCCCTCATTCACATTCCAAAGCCTGATAGTTTGGTCGTCACTGCCGCTGGCTAGAGTATTGCCCCCATTCGGGGATAAACCATCAGGGCTCCAGGCTACAGTTCTCACCCAATTTGTATGTCCTCTTAAAGTTTGAAGGCATTTTCCCTCATTTACATCCCAAAGCCTGACAGTTTGGTCATTTCCACCACTGGCAAGAGTATTGCCATCAGGACTCCAGGCTACCGACATAACCCAATTAGTATGTCCTGTTAAAGTATCAAAACATTCACCCTCAGCTAAATTCCAGAGTTTGACTGTGTAATCATCACCGCTACTGGCGAGGGTGTTACTATCGGAACTCCAAGCTAGTGACAAAACCCAATTGCTATGTCCCATTAAGGTTTTGGTGCATTCACCCGTGTGAGGATTCCAAAGCTTGATGGTTCGCTCGTAAGAGCTGCTGGCAAGGGTTGTACCATCGGGACTCCAGGCTAGTGATAAGACCCAACTGCTATGACCCTGAAAAGTAACCAGCGATCGCGGTGGAGTAACCTGCCAGAGATGAATTTCACCCTTAGTATCTCCTGTTGCTAAAAATTGACCATCAGGACTAAAAGTAAGTGATAAAATGCTGCCGAAAGTTTGAGTAAACACTGACTTGGCAAAATC
>JBCDEP010000079.1:0-26723 GCA_039179675.1 Cyanobacteria bacterium P01_G01_bin.67 | reverse complement strand
TTTTTATCCGAAAGATGAGTATTTAGTAATGGGTTTAATTACTAGTATTAAGATTTTATAAAGAATAGTATTGTCCCTTAGTTATCAGTTA
Organism: Cyanobacteria bacterium P01_G01_bin.67; assembly: GCA_039179675.1. Lineage (GTDB taxonomy): Bacteria > Cyanobacteriota > Cyanobacteriia > Cyanobacteriales > Xenococcaceae > Waterburya. The sequence goes on along the minus strand of JBCDEP010000079.1, from coordinate 26,632 downwards.
TTTTACTTATGAGTTAGATTAAAAACTATGATTAAAAGATTGATGATTGAATCAGCTAAATAAGCCCAAAACTAATCAGCTTTATTTCATTGAGGCTTTGAACAATTTCTCTAATTCGGCTTGCTGACAGCTATCTGCAAGCTGGCGTACCTATTGAGCAAAGTCATTATACCGAGAATCTGCTGCTGCTAATAAATTAATTTGTTCTAGTAAACCATCCATATTGCCAGAATTTGCCAGTTCTAGTAGCTGGTTGAGTTCATCTAACTCAGGTAGAATCAACGAATTGTTAGAACCTGATTTCAGTTGGAGTGGTTGCCAATCAAGTTCTAAATGCCGTGCTAATAGTTTCAGTAATTTGGCAAAATCTAAGGGTTTGGCTAAAATTCCATCACATTTAAGATCAGAGGAATTAATTATTGATTTGGTATTAGCCGAAATTACCACCACTAAGGTATCTTTCAGTTGAGGATATTGACGAATGCGATCGCTCATCTCCCGACCATCCATTACGGGCATCAATAAATCCAACAAAATTACGTCAGGATTGAAATCTTCGGCGATCGCTAATCCTGTCTGTCCATTATCAGCTTCTTTGACAATAAATCCCAGTGGTCGCAGATATTCCACGAGCAGAATGCGATTATCTTCATTGTCATCAACCACCAGGACTTTAATTGGTTGGCTGAGAACCAGCCATTGTGGAGTCTTAGATTCGGCAAAGCCGATGGTCGGACTCGAAGATATCACTTCTAACTCTAACTCGAACCAAAATATACTTCCCTGACCAAGTTTACTTTCCAGATGTAGCTCACTGTTCATTAATTCCAGAATATTTTGACAAATTGGTATCCCCAGACCTGTTCCTTCGGCATTTTGATTGATTTGTCCAAAGGGGGCAAAGACAATTCCACATTCATCAGTTGCAATCCCTCTTCCCGTATCTTCTACTTGAAAGCTGATCTTGTTGATGTTCTCATTAGATGTTGAACAGTCTACTGAAAACTTTACACTTCCTGTATTAGTAAATTTGATGGCATTACTCAACAAATTCAGTAGAACCTGTCTTAGTCTAGTTTCATCTGCACTTACCACAGCAGGTAAGTCAGTTGAGATCTGAGTCATAAATTCTAAGCCTTTTTCTGGGGCGCGTATTTGAAAAAGACTAGTAATATCATGCAAAAAATTAATCAAATCAAGGTCACTATACAGAAGTTTTAGCTTGTTCGCGTTAAGCTTGGATAAGTCTAAAACATCATTGATTAAAGTTAGTAAGTGCTGCCTTGATTGATTAATAATATTTATAGACTTAAGCTGTCGTGCAGTTAAATCGGGGTCTTGCTTGAGGATATTACTAAAGCCAATCACGCTGTTGAGAGGAGTACGTAGTTCATGACTCATATGAGCAATGAATGTGTCTTTTGCTTGGCTAGCTTGTTGCAGAGAAATTTCTCCCCGTTTGCGATCGTTAATATCTTCGACAATGGCAATAAAGTAGGAAGCCGCCTCTCCTTCTGCTTTTACCAAGCAAAAAGTTAGATTTGCCCAAACAATTGAGCCATCAGCATGAATATAGCGTTTTTCATAGGTGCAGCTTTCTATCTCTTCGGCAATGACTTGGGGCACATATTTATCATCTAAAGCCAAATCCTCAGGGTAGGTAATATCCTGGAACTTTATCGCTAATAGTTCTTGGCTACCATAGCCCAAAAATTCGCATAGTGCAGAATTAACCTTGAGAAATCTGCCATCTAGAGCAACATGAGTGATCCCCACCTTTGCCTGTTCAAAAGTTTTGCGGAATTCCGCTTCGCTTTGCTTAAGAGCTATTTGGCGTATGACCACGATTCGTGAATTTAAGGGTCATATCAGCTTCAAGAGCTTGCAGCTTAAGAGTTTAGCTCGTACTACTATAAAGTGTAATTGCTGAGAAATTCCGAAGCCAACAATCGCTATTTTATGACTCATTTAGATTCTTGCTCTGCGTTCTAATCCCTGATGGACACCCATATCATCTGTAGTTTCTTTGAGCCACTTACCATCAGTTAAAAATCGAGGCATCATATTTTCATCTGCTCTAATTTCGTCCAGCGTGAAAAATTGGCGTTTTGTGACTGGTCCTCCTAAATCCTTCCAGTTTTCGGGCAATGTTCCATCTTCCAACTCTGTTTTGAAGTACAGTTCAACCTTATGTGTACCCTCCCCAGGATTAATAAATTCAAAAGAGTAAATTAGGTCTTTTGCTTTAACTACAAGACCCGTTTCTTCGTGCACCTCTCTTCTTACACAATCGGTCAAGCTTTCTTCAGATTCAAGTTTTCCGCCAGGAGTATACCAAAAACTTCCATCATTACTAACCAGAAGAAGTCTCTTGTCTTGAACCACAAGAGCACGGGCAGTAACTTTTATTTTAATTTTATCAGACATTATTAATGACCTTTTCTAAACTCAAATTACATTCAATAAAAATCCCGTCATAAATTTGAACTCCTTCCAAGTGTGCACCACTCAAATTAATACCAGAAAAATTTCTTTCTCCAGCAGCATATCTTTCGAGCAATTCAGTAACAGTAATGCTCATAATTACAATTTATCAATAATGATAGTGTCGCTAGTTTTGACCCTATTTAGCCAGCTTTAAAATTATGTCTGATTTTTGGTAATCATGTTTTTAAAGATTAACTCAGCTTATATTTAGTTGAGTTCTACTTCCGATAATAACGACTCTCGGTACTCGTAACTACGAGACTATAAGGGATGTAGACTACTAATAATTTTTGCTTAATTTTTGTTGAGAAAAGCCCCCATAACTGAGAATCAACCCCTAGTTGTTGCGAAAATTCGATAATTGCTACTTATCGATAAATCTGTGCCAACTAAAGCCGAAACAGCCTATCCTCGTTTAAAAAATTACGTAACATCGCGAGAGCTAACTGAGATTTATACCCCCACTCAACAAGAACTTGCTCTAGCAGATCGATATACTAAAAAGGGGGCAACCAAATTAGGCTTTCTAGTCTTGCTCAAAACATTTCAAAGGTTGGGTTATTTCGTTTCTTCCGATCTTGTTCCGAATGCGATCGCATCTCACATTATTCAATGCGCTCAACTGTCTGTTTTGCCCTCTTGTTTGAGCAGTTACGAGCAATCTAAAACTAGAAAACGACACATTGCTCTGATTCGGGAATTTCTGTCTATCAAACCCTATGGAGTAGAAGCTAGAAAGATAGTTGTCAAATCGATGGCAGAAGCTGCCAGAACCAAAAATGACTTAGCAGACATCATCAATGTCGCCATTGAAGAATTAGTTCATCATCGTTACGAACTGCCTGTATTCAATACTCTGGTCAGAGCAGCTAAACGAGTCAGAGGAACTGTAGATAGAGCTTTTTATCGACAAGTAAGACAAAGCCTCAACGATGAAGAGTGCAAGCAATTAGATTCATTATTTACTACCACCGAATCGACTTCCAAAACACCTTGGCACGAACTCAAACAAGACCCAGGTAAACCTATACTCAAGAACCTCAAAGCATTAGTCTGGCGTTTAAAGTGGTTATCCCAACTTAATACTTATCAAGATGCTTTATCCCATATTCCCAACGTTAAACTCAAACATTTTGCTACAGAAGCGATGAGTTTGGATGCTGCTAGAATGAAAGAGTTAGAACCCCACAAACGCTATACTCTAGCTGCTGCTTTGATAGCCACTCAATCGGCACGTACTTTAGATGACTTAGCAACGATGTTTATCAGGCGGATGCAGAAGATTCACGTCAAAGCCAAGGAAGCCTTGGATAAATATCGCGAAGAATATCAGGCTCGAACCGACAGATTAATCAGCACCTTCAGAGATGTGATTGTGGCTTATTCCACTGAAGGCGAAGTAATTCAAAGGTTTTCTGAAATAGAGAATGCTTTAGGAGAAAATCCCGACCAGCTACTTACAGAATGTGAAGCTCATCTAGCTTACACTGGAAACAATTACTACCCCTTTCTTTGGCGTTTTTACCGTTCCCACCGAGCTATATTGTTCCAGATTCTCAAACAGGTTAAATTACGCTCAACAACCCAAGATAAATCGATTGAAGCAAGCATTAAATTTTTGATTGACCATCAGGGGAGTCGTAAGGATTGGCTGAATGTTGTTGAAACAGAGGATGACCAAATAGTTAAATTACTCGATTTAGACTGGATTCCCCAAAAATGGTGGCAGTTAATTACCAACCAAAAAACGAAGAAATCCTATCCTAATGCTATCAATCGCAGATATTTTGAGATGTGCGTTTTCTCCCAGGTGATGTGGGAATTAAAGTCGGGGGATTTGTATGTAGAAGATAGTGACGCTTTTGCCGATTATCGCACTCAACAGATTTCTTGGGCGGAATATGAGGCTAATATCGACGAGTTTGGCAGATTAGTAGAGCTACCTATAGAACCCAAGGCATTTGTAGCTCATATCAAAAATTGGCTGTTGGACATAACTCAAGAGACAGACCAGTCTTTTCCCCATAATCAATCCGTTCGTTTAGAACACGGCAGACCCGTTCTTAAACGACCAAAAAAGAAAGTAGACCCTAAGAAATTAGCTACAATTGAATCTCTGATTGAAGAACGCATTAAACCAGTAAATCTATTAGATATCCTGACTGACACGGAATTATGGCTCAACTGGACTCAATATTTCCGTCTGCTGTCGGGACATGACTCTAAAATACAAGATTCGGTCAGTAGATATTTGGCTGCTACTTTTTGTTATGGATGCAATCTGGGAGCTTCTCAGACAGCTAATTCTTTAAGTAACTTCGATCGCAAACAGATAGCCTATGTCAATCAGCGTCACATCGGGTTGCCATCTTTGGAAAAAGCAATTTACAGGATTATTAATGCCTATAATCGCTTCTCCCTGCCTAAGTTTTGGGGGTCAGGAAAAAGAGTCTCTGCCGATGGGACTAAGTGGGATATTTACGAGCAGAATCTTCTGGCAGAATATCACATCCGCTATGGAGGTTACGGGGGTATTGGTTACTATCACGTCAGCGATACCTACATCGCTTTGTTTTCTCACTTTATCCCCTGTGGAGTTTGGGAGGCAGTTTATATCTTGGATGGACTGCTAAAAAATACTTCCGATATTCAACCCGATACAATCCATGCTGATACTCAAGGACAAAGCACTCCTGTCTTTGCTTTGGCTTATCTACTAGGAATTAAGTTAATGCTGAGAATTCGTAATTGGCAGGATTTAACTTTGTGTCGTCCCGACAAACAAGTCCGATATAACCATATTGACGAGTTGTTTACTGATGTCATTGATTGGAAGCTGATTGAAACCCATCTGCCCGATATGATGCGGGTGATTTTGTCTATCAAAGCTGGCAAATTTACTGCTTCGACTATCTTACGGAAATTGGGAACATACAGCCGTAAGAATAGACTATATCAAGCATTCAGCGAATTGGGCAGGGCTATTAGAACTGGCTTTCTGATGGAATATTTAGGGAGTCAAGATTTACGACAAACTATTCAGGGAGCTTTGAATAAGAGTGAGGCGTTCAATGGCTTTACGAAATGGGTTGGTTTTGGCAATGCGGGAATGATTCAGCAGAATAGTCGAGAAGAGCAGCGTAAAATCATCAAATACAATCATTTAGTCTCTAATTGCTTGATTTTCTACAATGTATTTGAGATTAGCCGAATCTTACAGGAGTATATTCAAGCGGGAAATACGATTGAGAAAGAGATTCTTGGTGCATTGAGTCCTTATCTGACCAAGCATATTAATCGTTTTGGTAGCTACAGTCTCGATCTGAATCGGAAACCTTCAGCACTTGATTTTGAATTTTCTCTGATTTCTAGTTCTTAGTATCCTAAAATGTAGTTGTGAAAAATACAAAATTCAAACCCAGTCAGGACAAAGCTTTAAGGTCGATATGACCCTTTAATTCACGAATCGTGGTCATACGCCTATTTCGCTTTGAAACGCCGAGATCGAATTACCGATATCCCTTGCCATAAGCTCAATTATTTCTTGCTCAGAGGAATTGAAATCAAAATCACGACGGGAGACATCAGAAAAGTTTAAGGTTCCGTATAGCCTACCGTTGACCAAGATTGGAGTGCCGATAAACGATTTTAAATCAAACCTAAGGTAAGTAGGATGATTCTGCATTTCAGCTAGCTGTCTCACATCAAAATAAGTAACGGTTTGGTGCTTTTCCACTACTTCGCTACGGTAAGTATCTCCGCAGTTCATTTCCAGTCCTACAGATATAGCCAGCGAAGACCTTACTGCCAAAACTTTGTAGATGTCCTCAGTTACTTGACTAATAATACCTGTAGACAGACCAAAAATTTCACACCCAGTTTTTAAATAGGCTGTATAGAGATCTTCGAGGGTTTCATAATCACTAATTGCTAAATGATGTAGTTGTTTGAGGCGATCGCTAAAGGTAGCTAATACCTTAGTTCTTTGAGCTACTTTCGCTTCTAAATTACGATTGAGTTTGCTCAATTGAGTCTTTTGCATCCGCAGTTTAGTATCCGCTTTTAGGCGATCGCTAATATCTTGGCAGACGCAAATTAAATCCCCCGTCGCCGAAAAAGTAAGAGCTAACTCTTCATCAAATAAATGCCCGTTGCGATGTTTGGCTTTAACTATCCCTTGCCATCTTTCCCGCTCCCGCAACCTGGGAAATATTTCTTGTTCAAACTGCGGAAGATCTTATGGTTGATAAAGTATCCGCCACGATTTACCGAGTAATTCTTCTGGGTGACTATAGCCAAAAATATCAAGGTGAGCCTGATTAATGTAGATAAACTTGTCTTGGTTAAGAATTGCAATTCCATTGGTGGCAGTCTCAATAAATAGTTTGCTGTCTGGCTCTTGGGAAGAAGAAATGATATGTTGTGAATCTGGCTCTGGGGATGCGGACATGCTGTTGTAAGTACTAAAGATGACTGCTATCTTGTAATTTCTAGCATTTTTATAGTTTGTCTTCGAGCTATTTGAGCGGGATTAAGCTTGATTTGACTGTTCTAATCATTAGAAAATGTACTAAATTCAAATGATAACCGCTGTCGAACTCGCATTTTTACTGATCTATTTTGGTAAAACATGCCATCAGCGATCTTCAAATCAACAAATAAATTAACTAAAAATTTTTCAATGTCTCAACGGATTTTAATCTGGTATCGCAACGATTTAAGAGTTCACGATCTTCTAGCGCTGGATGAAGCGATACAGCAAGCAGCATCCATAATTCCCCTATACTGTTTTGACGATCGCCAATTCGGTCAGACGTCCTTTGGCTTTCCCAAAACGGGTAGTTATCGAGCCGAGTTTTTACGAGAATCAGTGGCAGATCTTCGCTCCTCACTCCAGCAGTTAGGCAGTAATCTAATTGTACGTCGCGGTTTACCTGAAGAGATTATTCCTGCGATCGCCGAACAGTTACAGATAGATCAAGTCTCCTACAGTAAAGAAGTTACTGCCGAAGAAACGCAAGTCGAACAGCAGCTCAAACAAGCATTATCTACCCTAAAAATTAAGGTCAACACCTACTGGGAAGCAACCCTATATTTACCAGAAGATTTACCGTTTAAGATTAAGCAAATACCAGAACTATATACAAATTTCCGTAAACAGGTAGAACGAAAATCAGTAATAAATGAGTCGATTCCTGCACCGAAAAAGTTACCACCATTGCCGGAAATCAGCATCGGTGAGATTCCATCCCTATCGGAATTGGGCTTATCAACTCCCGAATTTGATGCCCGCAGTGTCTTAAACTTCAAGGGTGGTGAAACCGAAGCAATTAGACGACTTGAGGATTACTTTTGGGCACAAGACTGTTTGCGAGACTATAAGGAAACTCGTAACGGCATGTTGGGTGCTAACTATTCTTCTAAGTTTTCTCCCTGGTTAGCCTTAGGGTGTATTTCTCCCCGCTATATTAACGACCAAGTAATTAAATACGAAGAGTCGAGGATAAAAAACAACTCTACTTACTGGCTAATTTTTGAACTAATTTGGCGTGACTTCTTTCGCTTTATTGTGGCAAAGCACGGTAATCAAGTATTTAAACTGTCAGGAATGCAAGGGATAGAAATTCCCTGGAAGCAAGATTGGCAACGCTTCGATCTTTGGTGTACGGGCACCACAGGCTATCCCTTAGTTGATGCTAACATGCGAGAATTAGCCGCAACGGGCTTTATGTCTAACCGTGGTCGTCAAAATGTTGCTAGTTTCCTCACGAAAAATCTTGGTATTGACTGGTGCATGGGAGCAGAGTGGTTTGAATCACTGTTAATTGATTACGATGTGTGCAGTAATTGGGGCAACTGGAATTACACCGCAGGGGTAGGTAATGATGCTCGCGGCTTCCGCTATTTTAATATTGCCAAACAAACGAAAGACTATGATCCTCAGGGAAAATATATCAAACATTGGCTCCCCGAGTTAGCCTCTCTTCCTGGAGACAAAGTTCGAGAACCTGGAAAACTAAGTCAGGATGAGCAACAGCGATATGGAGTCAGAATTGGCGTAGATTATCCCCGCCCTGTAGTAGACTTTTTTAAATCGGTTAAAGCCAACGAGAAGATTTATCAAAGTGCTGTTTTTTAAGTTTCTTTGGCATTAAAAGAGAAATCCTGGTTCTTAATTTCCTGAGTCAGAAAATCGATTTTTCTTAATAATTTAATTCTGATGCCAACGGTAGAGAGTAATTTTTGCTAAAAGATGATGGTTCAAACTCAAACAACAAGCGATCTCACTACCAAAATCTTCTCCTCACCGCTAGACAATCGTCCGCAACAATCAATTTAACTCCGAAAATAAGGTCGTTCTTAATTCCGCTCTCTGGGATTTTGAGTAAGTCCCCAGGGCATGAGCCAAACCCTTAAACTGTAAAGGGGAGCTTTAAAGACCGCACATCTTAAACTAAGCTCCCCAAGATTTATATAATCCTAATTTCAATTATAGCAATGGCTGCAAAACAAGATAAACGAAATACCGAATTAAGCGAAATCAAAAATTTGATTAACGATCTCTTTAATCAATTAGATCGCAAAGTTGATGAAACAAAAGCCGAACTCAAGCAGGATATTACGAAAACAAAAGCTGAACTCAAGCAGGATATTACAGAAACCAAATCTGAACTCAAGCAGGATATTAGTGATATTAAGGGTGATATTAAAGCCCTCCATGCTGAAGTTGCGGGAGTAAAGAAAAGATTATCCAATATCGAAAATTCCGTAGCAAAAATTCCTGAAATTGCCGAAAAGTTTGGAGAATTAAAAAATTGGCGGTAAACAGCTTTTGTGATTATCGCTGTTGTTGTCAGTGCTTTCTTAGGCTGGATTGTTAGAGGAGGTAGAGTTTAAATACCAGGATTTAATTTCCCCTGAGAGCGATCGCTATTTTTGAAATTGGTATTAGTCATCATGATTACCAAAAGTTTCTTATTTGATAAATGGGAAGAGGTCAAAATCTTGACGTATTTCTAGTAGAGGGCGATTAAGTAAAGAGTCATAATTGAGAAAAGGGTAATATTTCCTTATACCACGAGTCTTGAACCAGATGAATATAACTTCTGGTAGCAGTCGCGGTAGCACCAACAAAATTGAGCTATAAAGCCATAAAACCCCATGTTGTCTAATTAAATCGTCATACATAATATCAATTGCAGGTCTAATCTTGGGGTCTTTTCGAGTACGAATGTAATCACTAAACTTGTAGTCACTTGTCCAAAAACTTAATGGTAATAATTTAATTTCGTCATATATATGGGTGTCACAACCCAAAACAACATGAGAAACATCATGCGCCAACAAGATTTGGGCAAATTCTGGAGGCAATTCTCTAGGGTCAGTAATACTAGAATTTATCTCGTAATACTCTTCTAATCCTTGCTGAAGAGTCTGGTTACTATATTTGTTGGTGTAATTGGGGCGAGGACGCTGGTTCATTTTAATACGGTACGATACTGTTTCGTAATTTTACGATAACATCTATGAATAAATCGAATAAAAAAACACCAGGAAGACCTCGCAGTGCTAAATCTCACCAAGCTATTTTGAAGGCTACCTTAGAATTGCTGGGGGAAGTTGGGTTTGAATCAATGAGTATGGAAGCAATTTCGACTCATGCAGGAGTAGGCAAAGCTACTATTTATCGACGCTACAAAGGTAAAGCAGAATTGGTAGCTGACGCGATTGAAAGTATTAGGCAAGATGTAGTGATTCCTAATACAGGTAATCTTTGGAGCGATCTTGATGAGCTGATCGAAAATGCGGCACGGATAACTCTGACCCCTTTAGGAAGACAAACTGTAGCCATAATTATTAGTAGTGCTTCTAGTAATTCCCAATTTGCTCAAATTTATTGGACAAAATATCTACTACCCCGAAGAGAAGCCTTTGCTATTGTAATTGAACGAGCTAAAACCAGAAAAGAAATTCAGACCGATATTGATTCCGATCTAGTCTTTGACTCGATGAGTGGAATTATGCTTTATACTCTTATATTTCCACCTAAAACTGAATCTTGGACAGATTATGTTCGACGCGCATTACATTTATTATTCCAAGGAAGTTAAGTTAGTCCTAATCTGAATAATATTGCAGCTTCTAATCAATAATATTCTTAAATAATTTACAGTTTTTAGAGCATGACCCCACTCTATAATTTGATGCTGCTAATTAATGTTTAATCTATTTTTAGTTGGTGAACATCATTAATTTTAAGATTATTATTAATCGGCTCATGTTTAACATCAAGAGGCGAAGCGGTATTTTTTGGCTCAGGTAGCGACTTGCCTAAAGCAAAACCTGCCAAAGCACTAAGTATTATGATGGGTATCAAAAGAACTAAATAAATTAAAAACTGACCCCAAAAGACCCTAATGGCTAGTCCCATACAATGGCTAGAACTATAATCAATATGCCATTTCCCTTCAGCATCTTGATAAACTTTTTCAACTTCCATAACTACTATTAGATATTAGTATTTTTGGTGGGTTTTGAATTCATACCACATAACTGCATTATCAGCCGCAAGCCACTAATTTAAGTTTCAGAAGAGACGGCTTCTGGTTGCTCATCGGAATGGGATGGGGATAGTTGCTTGCTCTCCTGCGGTTTGTCGTTACTTTTCTTGACTTTGGTAAGTTTTGCTGGTTCCAGAGGCTGTGCTATTTTCACCGCAACTTTTGGGGCTTCCTTATCAAAAGTCAACTTATCATTTTTACAGTCCACCACGATTTTATCTCCAGCGGTATAAGTATTGTCTAAAATCATTGTGGCAATAGGGTTTTGTAGTTCTCGCTGGATTGCGCGTTTTAGAGGACGTGCGCCATATGCTGGGTCGTAGCCCACATTAACAATCCGTTCTTGAGCTGCGGTAGATAGCTCAATGGTAATTTTTTGTTCCTTTAACAAACGTTGGATAGCTTCAATTTGGATGGTCACAATTTGTTTGAGTTCATCTTTTTTCAGACCGTGGAAGATAATCAGGTCATCAATGCGATTGAGAAACTCAGGGCGAAAATGACCCCTCAAGGCGTGATTTACCTGCTTGTAAATCTGTTCATAGTCTTGATCTTCTCCTTTTACATTGAGAATATGTTCACTCCCGATATTGCTAGTCATCACAATGATCGCGTTGCGAAAATCAACGGCTCGACCTTGAGAGTCAGTAATTCTGCCATCATCTAGAACCTGAAGCAAAATATTAAATACATCTTTATGGGCTTTTTCCACTTCATCTAACAGCACCACACAATAGGGGCGACGACGCACGGCTTCAGTTAACTGCCCACCTTCCTCAAAGCCAATATACCCAGGAGGGGCACCAACTAAACGAGATACGGCATGTTTTTCCATGTATTCGGACATGTCAATCCGCACCATCGCATCCTCACTGTCAAAAAGAAATGCCGCCAAAGCTCTAGCCAACTCCGTTTTACCCACTCCTGTTGGTCCCATAAAGAGAAAAGAACCAATTGGTCTACCAGGGTCTTTCATTCCTGCCCTGGCACGGCGAATAGCGGCGGCTACCGCTGCCACAGGCTCTTGCTGTCCAATAACTCGATGGTGCAAATGTCCTTCTAGATGGAGTAATTTTTGTCTTTCAGACTCTAAGAGGCGATTGATGGGAATCCCCGTCCAGTTAGCCACGATTTCAGCGATATCGGATTCAGACACTTGTTCCCGCAGTAAAGTTGTACCCGCAGACTGAATCTCAATGAGCTTAGTTTCCTTAGCTTCCAAGTCTCTTTGCAAGGTTTCCAACCTACCATACTTTAACTGAGCCGCTTTTTCATGATCGAATGCCCGTTCTGCTTTGTCTAATTCGAGACGAGTTTTCTCCTCTTCTTCTTTGAGGGCGTTAATCTCATCAAGTAAGTTTTTTTCTGATTGCCACTGGGCAGATAGTCCCCCCTGCTTCCCTTTTAAAGTTTCAATTTCTGCTTTGATTTTACTCAGCCTTTCTTTAGATGCCCGATCAACGGTCAGCATTCCTGCTCGTTGATTTTCCCCAGAAAGAGAGACTTTTTCCATTTCTAGCTGCATAATACGGCGATCAATATCTTCTAACTCACTAGGTTTAGAAGTAATCTCCATCTTTAATTTTGCCGCTGCTTCATCAATCAGATCGATCGCTTTATCGGGTAAAAAGCGATCGGTAATGTAACGTTGGGAAAGGGTAGCTGCTGCCACTAGTGCTGAGTCGGTAATAGTTACTCCATGATGTACTTCATATCTTTCTTTGAGTCCCCGCAAAATGGAAATGGTGTCTTCCACCGACGGCTGCTTGACATATACTTGTTGAAAGCGTCTTTCCAGGGCAGGATCTTTTTCAATATTCTTGCGGTATTCATCCAGAGTTGTGGCACCAATACAGCGCAACTCACCTCTTGCCAGCATCGGCTTGAGTAAGTTCCCCGCATCCATTGAACCCGAGCCTTCTTTTGCTCCCGCACCCACAACGGTATGCACTTCATCAATAAAAAGCACTATCTGTCCGCTAGATTCGGTTACTTCTTTTAACACCGCTCGTAGGCGCTCTTCAAATTCCCCACGATATTTTGCTCCCGCAATTAAACTCCCCATATCAAGGGAAATCAACTGACGGTCTTTAAGTGATTCAGGAACATCACCATTAATAATACGCTGGGCTAATCCTTCGGCGATCGCTGTTTTACCAACTCCAGGTTCACCAATCAAGACAGGGTTGTTCTTCTGCCGTCGTGAAAGTACCTGAATCACCCGACGGATTTCTTCATCCCGACCAATTACGGGGTCTAATTTACCTGCTTTTGCCTGTTCCGTCAGATCTCGCCCATACTTTTCTAATGCCTGATACTGTTCTTCCTGATTTTGTTTAGTGACCTTCTGTGAACCGCGAATCGACTTAATTGCCAATTCTAAATCTTGCGGGTCAACATTAAAACTCCGCAAGGATTTCTTCCCGATGCGAGCATCTTCGGCAAACCCCATCAGGATATGCTCAATAGAAATAAAGTTGTCACCCCAACTAGTGCGACAGTCTTCTGCACGGTCTAACATCCGATCTAAACTTGGTCCCAGATACAGTTGTGATGAACCAATTCTCGGCTGGCGTTTAGTAAACATCTCTAGTTGCTGTTTGAGGCGCAGCGAGTCAATATTTGCCTTTTCCAAGATCGCTAAGGCTAAACCTTCTTGTTCCATCGCCGCTAAAATTAAATGCTCTACCTCTAAGTTTTGATTCTGAAATAGTTTGGCAACTTCTTGAGATTTAACGATCGCATCCCAGGCTTGTTCAGTAAACTTACTTTGGTCGGTAGGCTGCATATTTTGGCTAAATTAGGTTTTGGGGAATTAATAATCGATTTGTGCTTAGTATAGCAATGGTTAAATTACTGAGTACCAAGTCTAAAGTCAGTTTTTTATTGAGACTTACTATAATAATATGTCTTAACAATAATTTTGTATCATCTAGCTTTTAAAAATCATGAGTTCTCCAACTGCGACTATTTCTGTTACGTCTAAACCTAGTCAATCACAATTAGATCAACTTAGAGTGTTTCATTGGTCAATCTGGACAAAAGAAGCATCAGAATTTCCTTGGACATATGATGAGGCAGAAACCTGTTATTTCTTATCGGGGGAGGTAGTAGTAACTCCTGATGGTGGTGAACCAGTAACTATGGGTCAGGGAGACTTAGTTACTTTTCCTGCGGGGATGTCCTGTACTTGGAAGATTAAGCAGGCAGTTAAGAAACACTATAAGTTTGGTTAAAAAGCTAGTTTAAAAAGCGATCGCTTCAAATATAGCCAGAGTCCAGAACCCAAATAAACCCTTAAAATTTGGAAGAACTAATAGTATTAAATACCAACGTATTAAAATTGTCATTCTTTTTAAAAAGCGATCGTGAATCAAGAAAACATATCTTATATCAGAAAAAAACTTGAAAATAGATTTCTAAAGTTTCGTCAAATAGATAGTCAAATGTTTGCTGATATACTTAAACAATTTTGGAAATTTATACAACAAACACCTATCTTAAAGAGCATTCTCGATAATCTTAACACTGACACAAGACAAAATGAATATGAGATACTAGTAAATGAATTTTATAATAAAGCACCACATTATGATTTAACAGGGATAGGAAAAGAGTTTGATTTACATAAATTGTCTGACTATGATGAAAAAAGATATGCATTGTTGTGTTGTTTGATCATTAATCGCTGTTGCTCCTTAGAATCTACTGATCAATATTCTATACAGTCTATTGGCAAATATGTAAACTTTTGGAGTAATGATATTGATCGAGGAATAGAAAAATTTTTCACAGAAATTATCAACCCTCTCTATCAATATATAAATGAACAACTAGACGAGCAGAAGTTGACTGTCGAGTTGATTAGAAGATACAAACAAAAAAGTGAATGGTTCAAACGTCAGTATTTGTATGAAATCTGGAAAGATAATACTAGCAAAGGAGAAAAAATACTAGCTTTAGATCTATACGAATATTTATTCGATTGCGGATTAGAGTTTAGTATTGAACCTTGGTCAATAGATGGTGAACCAGATTTAGTATTAGCACAAAAAGATGATCCTTTGATTGCCGACACTAAGATTTTTAAGCATAATAAGAGTTATATAATCAAAGGTTTCAATCAAGTATATGCATATACCCTAACTTATAATCAGCCTTTCGGATATTTCATTATTTATAATACCTGCGAAAAAGATTTGAGATTTAGTCTGCAAAATCAAACTCATTCTACTCAATTCATTACGGTAAATAATAAAACTATCTTTATTACAGTTATTAATATATATCAACACGAAAAAACAGCATCTCAACGCAAGATTGTAAAGCCTACAGAAATTACCGAACAAGAATTAACTGCTAGTTTGTAAATTACATTTTGAGTTCAGAGAATTTTGAGTTTTATGGATTCAGCTAAAACGTCAACTATCAAATAACTAAATTGCGGTCGTGATAGCTACCTATATAAAGTTAAATGGGTAGAGTTACGAATTACATGAGCCGATTTACCTTTAATTTGATAAAGATCAAATTTTTCACTTAAGCCCAATTTGAGAAGTGTTTCGCAAGCTGACATCTGCTTGCTTTGGATGTGAGTATAAAATAATTTATTTCCTTTTGGCTTTCCAAGTACCACCATAACGATAGTAAGGATTATCTTGACTAACCTCTTGCCAACAGTCAGGACATACTAATACCCAATTACCAGTTTCCTGATATTGAATGCGATAGCGAATAGCTACTAGTTTATTGCAGCGATCGCACGGTTTTGATTTGAACTTGATCATACACTGAATATATGATTAATCTTATCTCTATTAAACTTTTAAGATACTTTAAACTTTTAAAGAAATTAATTTCAATATGGTGCTTGTCTATTTTCAAATTTGTAAACATTAAAATCATGAATCAAGAGAGGATTACTAAGATGCTTATCAGTCTCAATATCAATGCTGTAAAGACATCCACTCTCAGCAAAAACTATGGCATTATCTACCCAATCTGCCCATTCCCATCCTGGTTGAGTCAAGATTTCACCATTCTGATTCCGAAGTTCGTGTTCATCCCAATAACACCCCTTGCCTAAGGGAGAATTAAGTTGCTCATGACAGATTTTGATGATTTCCCATCCATGCAACAATTTTTTTCCAAAAATAGTTCGAGAATGCCACTTTTGACCTTTTTGGCAAATTAGATTCCAGCCATCCCGTTGAAGCCGATTGTAGTAAACATTAAGACATTCACCACCATAATGATTTTTAGGTTGATAGGATTTGTGTTGAACAATTTCTTTAGAAGTAAAAAGTAAATCATGACAACCATTCAACCAATAGTGCTTATCGTCAAGAAACAAACCTCCACCATTCCAGCAATCACCCTTTGGAAGGAGAGCGATCGCCTTTAGCCAGGGAACTCTTGCAATTGCTGTCCAGGCACCTTTTGCTTCGGAATTCCATTTTCCATTCATAGCAAAATAGATCCAATATTTTCCAGAATGAGAAATATCACATCTCCTTTCGTAAATTCTGCCCTTTAGCCATTGACTAACAGTAAATGTATTGGTTTTACGTTCCCAACCCAGAATACACACTTCTTTTGAAGGTCCTCTTCTAATAACTATTCCTACATCTTGATTTTTGGCAACTAATATATGAAGTCTGGCAGGGAACTGTCTAGTAGTCATATTTCTTACCTAGAGCTGGCTTTTACAAAAACATTACCAATTACTTTCTTCAATCAAAACTTTGAATCAGAGAGCAATCAATTTATAGCCTTGCTTCTCGTCAGCGGACAACCCAACCCATTGAGATCGCCAAAAGTTAAATTCCATAACTGAAAAGCCATCTGCGTTCATCATCTAGATGTTTGGAAAATCATAAATTTCATTTAGTTCGCTTTTTTGATTTCTTCTCAGCGTACTCAAGTTAAAATAGGCGTTACTATTTCCTCGATATTTTAGGTAATTGCCAATGAATCCTGCTTTATCTCAATTTGGTTCTCAGATGTCGCAACTCACTGGAGTTAGAGCGATTATGAAAGACATCATCGAAACCTTGAGAAATAGTGCAGGTAAAGAATTTATTAATCTTAGTGCGGGAAATCCTGTGATCTTGCCTGAAGTTGAGCAATTATGGCGAGATTGCACCCACGAATTGCTTGATAGCGATGAATACGGAGAAGTTGTCTGTCGTTATGGCTCTTCCCAGGGTTATGCACCCCTAATTGACGCGGTGGTTGAGGATTTTAATACTCGATATGATTTAGAGTTGAGCGATCGCCATGTCTTAATTACAGGAGGATCTCAAGCTCTCTATCTTTATGCTGCTAATGCTTTTGGTGGTTATACAGCATCGGGAGAACTAAAACAGATTGTATTACCTCTAAGTCCTGACTATACAGGTTATGGCGGAGTAAGTCTCACTCCAGAAGCTTTATTGGCTTACAAACCTACTTTAGAAATTGATCAGGATCGACACCGCTTCAAATATCGTCCCGATTTTAGTCAATTGCAAATCAATGAGCAAACTGGCTGTGTAATTTTTTCTCGTCCCTGTAACCCCACAGGCAATGTAATTAGTGACGAGGAAGTAATTAAAATAGCAAGTCTTGCGGAGCAATATGATGTCCCTGTCTTAGTTGACTCAGCATACGCTCCACCTTTTCCCGCACTGAACTTTACCGAGATGAAGCCTCAGTTCGGCAAGAATATTATTCACTGCATGAGCTTATCGAAGGCAGGATTACCAGGTGAAAGAATCGGAATTGCTATCGGCGATCCGCAATTAATTCAAATTCTAGAATCTTTCCAAACCAACGCCTGTATTCATTCTTCCCGTTATGGACAGGCGATCGCTACTCGGGCGATTTCCTCTGGTAAACTAGCAGATCTTGCTACAAATGTGATTCGTCCCCACTATCAACGTAAAATAGAAATATTAGAAACCATACTTGATGAGGAAATGCCAGACATTCCTTGGTATCTACATCAGGGAGAAGGAGCGATATTTGCTTGGCTATGGCTCAAAGATTTACCCATGACAGATTGGGAATTTTATCAGGAATTAAAGCAGGTTGGAGTCATCGCTGTCCCTGGAAGTACTTTCTTCCCTGGTTTACAAGAAGAATGGCAACATAAACAACAGTGTCTCCGTATTAGTCTAACTGCTACCGAAACCGAAATAGCTGAGGCGATGAAACGTTTGGCTCAAGTTGCAGCGCAGGTGTATCAACTAGTTGAAGCCTAAGATTCGGCAGCTCAATACTATCGATGAATCCTAACCAACAACTAACAACTAACAACTAACAACTAAAGCATGAATGATGAACAATTAACTATCAACCAGGAAATCAACTGGTTAGAAGTGGGAACAATCACCTCTCCCCAAGGCTTAAAAGGAGAATTGCGGGTATATCCCGATTCGGATTTTCCAGAACGATTTACTCAGGCTGGTAAACGTTGGCTAAGGCATCCTGATACAGCAGCCATTACTGAGGTGCAGTTAACAGGGGGAAGATACATAGCGGGCAAGAATCTTTATGTAATCAAAATTGAAGGCATAGAGGATCGTGATCAAGCAGAAGAATTACGCAACCATAAATTATTGGTCGATTCTAGCGATCGCCCTAAACTGAGTAAAGACGAATATCATGTCTCAGATCTTGTCGGTTTAGAAGTCTATCATCAGGAGACAGGAGAAAATATCGGCGTAGTTATCGATCTCTATTCCGCGGGCAATGACTTACTGGAAATTAGACTGCACAAACAGCCCGAAACTCAGGCAAAGTCTCAACGAGATCTTTCTCAGGTTAGCCGTCGTAGTAAACGTAAAAAATATCGACCCAAATCGCCAAAACCTTTAACGATCTTTATTCCTTTTGTTAAAGAGATTGTGCCCGTAGTCGATCTGACTAGTCAGCGTTTAGAAATATCTCCTCCCGATGGCTTAATTAATATTCATGAGCTTGAATAACTGACGTCACGCAACATAAATCAGTAAACACACAACATCAGTCAATAGAAATTAATTTTCAATATTTAAATGCAAAATATAGGAACCCAAATGAACTTTTGCTGTCCACATTTCATATTCGATTCTCACATCTGTGGGAAAAGGATCTTGATCAACTTTGAGGTATCGAGTAAAATTGCGAAACCTTAGAGATTGGCTAGGTTGTTCAGGATCTGAATTGAGACAATATCTACTAACGCCATAAATTCCTCTCTCCCAAAAATGACGATAGCTTAATTTCCCATTACTCTGCATCGTCATCATGACTCGATAGGGAGAAATTTCTAACCAAAACAATCCTTGTTCAGATTTGTTCTGTGAAGTCATGGGCATAATGGAATGAGGCAATTTTTGCTGATTAAGCAGTAAATGAAACCGCTCTGTATCCTTTTGATATAAAGATGCCTTAGCCTCAATTACATTCCAGATCGGTAAATCTGTAGAGATGAAGGAGAGATGGACAGTGTGGTGACGATTAACTAGCATGGGGAGAAAATACTGTAGCCAAAGCTAAATTTACTTCCAGCATATCCTCTAAATTGAGTAAATTGGGATAGCAAAAAATACTTTCCCCAAAATACTTGCCAATTGTCAGGGCATTCGTTATTATGATCTAGTGCTAATTAAGCAATCCTCAGTAGCTCAGTGGCAGAGCGGTCGACTGTTAATCGATTGGTCGTAGGTTCAAATCCTACCTGGGGAGTTTTAAATTCATTTTCAATCTGCGTTTATCCCCTGGTTAATTACAGTTAAGAGTATTTCTGGAGACTTTTTCATCTATTATTAGCTGCCGTTAGCTTTAAATTAATGATTGAAAGTCCGAGAATTGCCAAGAACAGGATTAAGCCAATGGTGCAAGCGTAGCTAATGTCTAAGTCTTGAAAGGCTCTTTCATAAAGATAATAAACTACAGTTTTCGAGCTGTTTCTTGGTCCTCCTTGGGTCATAATAAAAATCTCTTCAAATACTTTAGTAGCTGAGATGGCAGAGATTACTGCGACCAAGAATAAATAGGGACGCATCAGAGGAATAGTAATATCTAGATGCTTTTGCCAACTATCTGAACCATCGATCGCTGCTGCTTCATAAAGTTCGGGGGAAATTGACTGTAATCCAGAAAGATAAATTACCATATAATAACCCAAGCCTTTCCAGATAGTGACTAACATTACACTCCAAATCGCTAGCTTCGGATCGGTTAACCAAGGAATACCTTCTGCTAAACCAAATTGTTTCAAAAACTGATTGATTAAGCCATTTTGAGTATAAAGAGCTTTCCAGGCAATTCCCGCCACCACCATCGAAATTACTACAGGGGTATAAAAAGCGGTACGAAACCAATTAATGCCTCGTAGTTTTTGGTTAACGATAATTGCTAATCCTAAAGGGACAATTACCAGAATTGGCACTACTCCTATTAAATACAGCAGGGTATTTTTGATCGTTTGCCAAAATACCTCATCCTGCCAGAGACGTGTAAAATTATCCCATCCAATCCATTCAGGAGCTTGCGTAATATCATACTCATAACGGGTAAAACTCAGGGCAAATGCCTGAATCGCAGGCATAAATACGGTCAATCCGAGTAAAGCGATCGCTGGAAGTAAAAAGAGATAGGGGGTCAGTTTTTGCCGATTGATAGTTAATCTGGAATAATTCATGTGATGATTCAACGGTTAATTGAACTAGATAGCAATAGTTATTTACGTTAGGACATTGATTCTTGTTTGAGCTGTTTTAGTTCTTGATGGCACAGCAGATGTCTAGTGTGGCGGTTCATAACCTCTCGATCTAGTTGCGGTAAATATTTACGAAACCAGGCTTCTAATCGCTTGGGGAAGATTTTAGACATATCAGCCATAACCCAACTAATACCTGTCTGGATGAAACGGTGCTGTTCTTGAACCAAGTCATTGATAATCGTTTCAATTAAAGCATGATATTCTTGATCTGACTTTTCACAGCATCTTTGGAGGAGAAGATAAGTTAGGTAACAAGAATTTTTGGGAAAGCGGTTACAGAAGCGATTGAGTTCTGATTCTTGGCTGTGGACTAGAATGCTCAGACTAATAAAGCTCAAACTAGCTAAGCTAATTAATGGCAGAAAGTTGCCCCAACTCAAAAATATATCGAGTAAATAGCTCGCCTCTTTGGCGATGTAAGGTAAGTGTCTTGGGGAAAGGGAGATTAATACTTCCCCAAGACCGAGTCCAAAAATTTTAGAAATTAGAAAGCTGAGATGCTTATCTTAAACTTTCTTGGATAAACTCCAAAAACTTAAGCTACAAATCAAGCAGATTATTGAGAAATACTAGGTTCTTTGGTGATTGCCGGTTTGCGAGCGGCGGAGATCGCCATTTCAATCAGTTCCTCTTGGGATACACAATTATCCTCACATTTTTTTACAACCAGCAAGTGTCCTAATCTGTCTTGTTCCCAAACTACTAATTGCATCTCTGTTCCCTGTTCGAGATAAAATCCACTGACATCTTGGGCTAGATTTATCGGGATGACATTTTCGCTATTCGGAGGCAAATCCTCCATTTCCAGAGCAGAATCTGAAATGGCTTCTGTAACTCCGACAATCCCCACGATACAATTTGTGGGGTCTTCTTGCTCGGCGCAGTTTGGCAAACTAGCCACTGCTATGGTAAAAACCTCTTTCTCGCCTACTCCAATCAACTGTAAGTCATCATCGGGAATAAAGGCATAGAGTTCTAATTCTTCAGTAAACTTAGGTAGTGCTGCTGGCAAGCGTAATTGATAGTTTTTCGGCAAGCGATCGCGAATTTCTTGGATAATGGGCTGAAAAATAGTTTCGGGTTCTCCATAGGAAGGGCGATCGCTAAATAGCTGGAAACTAAGGACTGTTCCTAAAATACTTAAACCCAGAAGTTGATATTTCATAGTTTGTAAGTTAAAGATAGAAAGTTAAATAAAGCTGGTGGGCGTGATGATGCTTGGATCAGTATCAGCCAAGATGTCAAGGTAGTGGAGTTCTCTAACTCCCCTGAACCTGCCGTAACTACTAAGTCAACAGCACTAACCTCTGATGACAGCTCAATCAGGTCTTCCCTAGGAGTAAAATCTTGGATATAAGCAGTTCCCTCTACAGACAAAACAAAGCGATCACCACACTGGTATCAATACTTCCAAGATCCGTTTCCGCTTGAGCACCAGCCAGGGTCAGATTCTGAGCTAGCTCAGGGTTTAATGCATCTATGTCGTTTACTCAAATTAATTTAAGACTGTTAATTAGCTCACTGTCAGATTTTTAAAAGTTGGCTCCCGTGGTTATCAACAACTCAAATCCTAGGATAGGAACTAGACTGAAAGCATGAAGCCCTAGACCCAAATTAATTAGGACTAAAGCAGGAATTACTATTAGGAAAATAGTCCCAATCACCCGCGTCAATAATAAAGACTAAGACCCTAGTATAGGTCAGAGCGATCACCTATAGTGAAAATTTCACCCTTTTACAAAACTCGGAAAGATGACCCGTCTTAGTCAACTCCGTACCTATCCCTTTGGCTTATTTTTATGCCTGGAATGGATCTTGCTTGGTGGCGCTTTGCTATCAGATTTACCTGAAGAATATTTATTTGCTGGGTACGAAAATGCTCAACAGTCCCTGAGTCTAGCGATCACCCTTTCTGCAACTTCTATGGTGTTGGTTGGCTTAATGGGCTTGAGACTGCCAACACGAAATAGCATAGCCGCGGGATGCTATTTCGCTCTGGAATTACTACTACTCTGGGTACCCGCCGCCTCTGGTCGAAATGTTAAATTATCCTTATTCATTATTTTAATTATTGCCTTACGCAATGGTCTACTATTTGCTTCCAAAGCTTGCCAGAAAGCCAAGCTAATTTTGTTTATTGCCAGTCTACCGATGCTGCATGACTTGGACACCTATGCAGAGTTTCAAGCGAGGATGATCGAAGATAGTGCCAGGATTGCTGCTTATCAGACCATGAGCCTGGGCGAATATCGCCAGTTAATTAGTATGATTGCTCTGAAAAATTTTACTCAGTTGGGGTTGTGTATCTCTTTAATTTGAGTTGTTGTTAACCTAGTGCTGCGGGAATATCGTAGCCAGCAACAGTTAGCCGCAGCGCGGGAACAGCTTCGGCAATATGCACTAAAAGCCGAGGATCGGGCGACGGTGAATAAGCGCAATCGTATTGCCCGAGAAATTCATGATTCAGTCGGACATGCTCTCACAGCACAAAGTATTCAGTTGACTAATGCGATCGCTTTTTGGCAATCTGACCCCCTTAAGGCCTACGAGTTTATCTGTCAATCCCATAGTTTGGTTAAGACTGCCCTTCGAGAAATTCGTCAATCGGTAGCAACCCTCCGCAGTGATCCCCTCCGAGGCAAGCCTCTAACAGCAGCAATTCAACAACTTTGTCATGATTTTGCTCAAGGTTCTGGAGTGCAACCTCACTTGAACATGCCGAAGTTTAGCCCAGTATCCAAGGAGATTAAAACCACAATTTATCGAATTGTTCAGGAAGCTTTAACCAATATTGCAAAACATAGTCATGCCTCAGAAGTCACCATTGAATTACAGACTTGCCCAGAATATTTACAGCTATTAATTCGTGATAATGGCACGGGATTTGACCCTGAGCAAAACACTACTGGCATAGGGCTTCAGGGAATGCGAGAACGAATCAACGCCCTAGAGGGATTTTTGATAATCTTTAGCCAAGCAAGTCAAGGATGTCAGCTTACGATTAAGATACCTAAACAAGATATGCCGAGTCCTTAAACTCGAAAACCCAAGTCACAGATTACTCCGCGTAGATCCGCTGTCCGCGAAGCGGGCAAAGCCATCTAGCGCCCCACAAACGACGCAGCCTTCTTACGAAGTTTGTACCACTAGGGCATAACATGACGCGAAGCTAACAAAAACCATGTCTCTAATATTTTGAGCAAACTCAACCTCCGCGATCGCACTTAAGCCGCCCTGTTGGTACACAACCACTTATAATAAAATGCTTTAGCAAGGTATTTGAAACCTCTTGAAAAGTCTCATTCAGCAACTTGAAAAACCATTAAACCCAAGCTACGCCACATATCTACTACCTACTGTGGATCATCCAAGATGAACAGGATATTGTAGTGATCGCTGTCAATAGTAGAGGTAGTGAGACATGATGCAAAAAGGTGGAATCAGACTTCAATGAATTTAAAGATTAATTATGATCTATTTGCCATCAGCATTCAGACTTAAGTAGGTAGATGTAATTAAATATGAAATGGGCTGACCATAGGGTCAGGGGGCAGGAAAAAAATTAGCACTAGGATCTTATAAATAATCTCGCCCACCTACTTACAAATCAGCTATGTGATGATTTTTTTGGCAATGGGCATTCGCCAGCCAGTACCAAAGGCGCGATCCGTTATTTTGATTCCTGGAGGTGACTGACGACGTTTGAATTCCGCACGAGTAACTAATTTGATTACCTTATTTACCGTTTCCGCGTTGTGTCCAGCCTTAATTATTTCTGTGGTTGATTGGTGTTGGCAAACAAAGCGCTCTAAGATATCATCCAGTATCTCATAAGGTGGTAATGAATCAGAATCTTTTTGCTCGGGCTTTAATTCTGCACTTGGAGGTTTGGTAATAATATTTTGGGGAATAACTTCCTGATGACGATTCAACCAGCGACATAGCTTAAATACTCTTGTCTTGGGAACATCAGCTATCACTGCTAAGCCACCGTTCATATCACCATATAAAGTGCAGTAACCCACTGCCATCTCCGACTTATTACCCGTCGAGAGCAGAAGATAACCAAACTTATTAGCGATCGCCATTAATAAATTACCTCGTATCCGCGATTGAATGTTTTCTTCGGCAATGCCAAATTCTGTCCCCGCAAACATGGGATCGAGGATTTTATCGTAGGCTGTCATTGCTTCTTTGATCTCAAGCTTCTGACTTTTAATGCCTAAGTTAGCAACTAAATCCAGTGCATCATTTACCGAATGATCAGAACTATAAGGAGAAGGCATCAATACTCCCAAAACATTCTCAGCACCCAAAGCATTCGCTGCCACCGTCGCTACCAAGGCGGAATCTATCCCTCCACTCAAACCTAAAATAGCCTTGGTAAAGCCGCACTTCCTGGCATAGTCTTTGACCCCTAACACCAAAGCGCGATAAATTTCTTGGTTTGTGTCTTCTATTTCTTTATTTTCCACTGAAGATGGAGACATTAGCTGTTCCCACTCCACTACTATTAAATCTGTCTCAAATGCTTTGGCATGAATAACTATATCTCCTGCATTATTAAATGCCACACTATTGCCATCAAAAATTAGATCATCATTTCCCCCAATCTGGTTAGCATAGATAATTGGCTTATGATAAGAAATAGCAGCATGATTGAGCATTGCCTCTCTTAGTTTTTGCTTACCTACGGTATATGGAGATGCTGACAGGTTGACAATTAAATCTACCCCTAGTTGTGCTAATTCTTCGATGGGATTAACTTGATAGCTGCGTTTACCCCAAAACTGCTCATCATTCCATAAGTCTTCACAGATACTCACGCCAATCTTAATTTCATCCAAAGTAAAGTAATTGGCTTCATAACCAGGCTCAAAATAACGATCTTCATCAAAGACATCATAAGTAGGCAGTAGTCGCTTATGAAAGATCTGTTTTACTTCTCCCCCATCTAGCAATGCCATACTGTTATACAAGGGTTTTTGTCCTTTGGAATGTGCATGGGGATTCGTTTCGACTGTCCCGATTAATACCGCTATGTTGTCAGGTAGTTTAGTTGCGATCGCCTGTAACTCTTGACTCATCAACTCCACAAAGCCAGGATAAAGCAGTAAATCTCGGGGAGGATAACCACAGAGAGATAATTCAGGTGTTAATAATAGACGTATATTTTGCTTAGCGGCATTATCAGCTGCGGCGACAATTTGCTGAGCATTGTTTTTGATGTCGCCAATAGTAGGATTTAGTTGTGCGATCGCTATTTTCATTAGTTTATATTTGTTGATAGTAATAAAAGTTTGATACTGTCTTATTTTTATTAGTAATATCTGAAAATTTATAATCTATGAATTTTGGGTTCATGAGGGAATAAATTTTTTTAGTAATTTAAATAACTTGGATGCTTCATTAGCATCAATAAAATCATTGAATGTATAATTTTTGTGCTTATCTGTTTTTAATAAAATTAAAACCTCTCTATGTTTAACTAATGAAGTAATTTTTAATTGAGAGAGGACATAGCTTTCTCGATTACGTGAAAATAAAATATTTTCTTCAACAGTTAAATTATTTTCGTTCAAATCAAAATAATAGGTGGCAACAGGGTAAATAAATACAATAACTACAGGTAACAGTGTAGATAGAAGCAACAGCCAAATGACTACATGAAATACAGGTGGCACTTTTCTACTTATTACTATTTTTTGATTACTATCCCAGCTATTAATAAAATTATCAAGCTGAGTAACTTCTTTTACAACCTGTTTATCAGTCCGATATAAAAAAGGATCAATAATCCAGCCACTAGGATAATAAATTTTTTTTAGATATC
>JBCDEP010000259.1:0-4545 GCA_039179675.1 Cyanobacteria bacterium P01_G01_bin.67 | reverse complement strand
GTGTTTGTTTGTTCTCGCTCTCCATAAGTTGCCAATTGTGAATGATTATTACCCATCCCTTTTGGGCAAAAAACAGTTTCTCTACAAGGAGAAGCTCTCAAAAGAAAGAGTATATAATAATTTTAAGGAAGATCTAAGATTCATCTAAGATTTTGCTCCTAAATAACATACTATCTTGATTTTCATAAAGAAATATGAACTGTCAACTGAATTATCGCTCTTAAACCTAATTAGAATTACATTGCCAGTACTAAGGATCTCTCTAGCCATTACTGAGCTTCTTGATAATGTCGGAATTGACGCTCACTGCAACGAAATTCAGGAGTGTGTACTTTTGGTCCGCCCTGTCTGGATGGAGCTAATTTGACTGGGGTAGATTTCAGTCAAGCTCTGATTGATTTGCCTGGAGGAATTAATAATCCGAGAATTGCTGGAGCTGTTTTGTGCGATACTACTCTTCCTGACGGAGGGAATTGGAAGTTATAGTTTTTGGTACGTCTACGCACAACTCTTACTATGCAAGCTTTCAAGAGGTATCTTGCACTATTTTACACGTATCTAATACTGTTGGCGAAGGTCAGTTGTCTTTGTGGTAAAAGCGATCACGATTACACATCACATAATCTTCAGATCGCAGTGTTCATCAATGTCGATGTTGATAATCAATATATACAAAAACCATATTTAAACTCTAGTCCTGGTGGTAATGCCACTGGGACTAATTTATTTATTAGCCTTTCGCCATTGCCAAGGCTTCTGATGATTACCATTCCAAACCCCTAGCTTGTCATCACGAGCAATCTTTTCTGCCCAGTCCAAATTCTCTGGACTCACAAAGCTACCTGAATACTGTTGGTAATGATGAGCATAACCAGCCTCTACCATTGCCATATTAAGATGAATCTCTGACTCAAAATCGGGCTTAATTGGTACCCACAATTCAGCTACAGTGCGGTTATAGCGGTCTTGTTCGATGGGTTGAACATAGATGCTCCCGTTTCCTTGAGCGATGAGCGATAAGCCTACGGCATGGCTCCGCTACGCAGGTAATCACGAGATTCAACGCCCAGAGGTTGCTTGAGTTCGGGGGCATCAATGCCGCAAAATCTAATTTTCAATTCCTCATCACCCCTGACGACGCGCAGGGTGTCACCATCGTAGATGCTGCCTGGTTTGACCTGCCATTGCGAACCATAGTTATCTTGAAAAAAGGTGCGATCGATTGCCCCCTCTATCGCTCTGTTAATAGTTTGGCGATTGCCAAGGACACCGATCAAGACTAGAACCAGCCCAATTAATAAGCCTGAGCTGTTTAGAAGCTTTTTCATAGCCAGTAGATAGTAGATACGTTGTTCTACCCTGGCTGAACTATTTAGATATGGGTGCGATTTGGATCGGACAATAGTGTACCATATAAGATACAGTTAATTAGAAGCGAAGATTGAAAAGACTACCAGCTAGATTTTTTCGCTCTGCCAATGGTGTAGAGCCAGTTAAAGACTGGTTGAAGACTCTTGACCGCGAAGACTGCCGTATTATTGGCAGCGATATCAAGGATGTAGAGTTTAGCTTTCCGATTGGTTTACCCCTGTGCAGATCGCTCTCAGGTTACAAGGATCTGTGGGAAGTGCGGAGTAAGATAACTGGGGGCAAGATAGCGCGGGTCATCTTTTACATTAATAATGGTGAGATGATTTTGTTACATGGGTTTGTGAAAAAGTCTCAGAAGACACCAAAGAAAGAAATAAATTTAGCCGTTAAACGTCAAAAGGAGCATCAACAACATGACCGATAATCCTTACACTGGTTCAAGTTTCGATGATTTCCTCCAGGAAGAAGGACTGTACGAAGAATGTAGCGCGATCGCCATTAAGCGAGTTATAGCCCGTCAGCTAGAGGAGGAGATGAAGCGGCAGAATCTAACTAAAACTGAGATGGCGAAGCAGATGCAGACCTCCAGGGCGCAGTTAGATAGATTGCTCGATCCAGAGAAAACAGGAGTGAGCATTGAAACTATTACCAGAGCAGCGACGGTAGTAGGTCGCCAACTGCGAATCGAACTGGTATAGCGTGAGATAATTAAATAATTTAAAAGGAAGCCTCCCGACTGGACATCTGTGAAGCTTCCTTGAGTTAAAAACCTATTAAAAGTATACCAATGACAAGTAGTAACGGAAATAATAGCGATCGCCTAGACCGAATTGAGGCAATAGTAGATTCTAATTCTCGTGCCATCCAAGCCATAATGGAACAACGAGCTACAGATCGGCTCGGACACGAAGAAAGAATGAGGCGTTTAGAAGATACCGTAGTCAGGTTAGATGATACAGTAACCAGATTGACAAGAATAGAAGAGGCTCAGAATAGGATGTTAGCGAGTATGGATGACGATCGCCGACAGTGTTGCAAAGATTCGAGAGAAGACTGATAGATAAGAAATAAGCTTAAATTAGCCCATCTTTTCCTTAAATTGACCAGCAATCCCGAAGAGAGAATTGAGATAGTTTAATTGTCCTAAAATGTCACTCCTTTCCACATTTTG
The DNA here is from genome assembly GCA_039179675.1 of Cyanobacteria bacterium P01_G01_bin.67. GTDB lineage: Bacteria > Cyanobacteriota > Cyanobacteriia > Cyanobacteriales > Xenococcaceae > Waterburya. The sequence continues at coordinate 2,003 of JBCDEP010000259.1, read as the reverse complement.
GATTTGACCCTTACGAATCATGTTCATCCCTTCATATCCAGAAATAGTTCGATAAGCACTCCAGAATTCTCGAAAATATTGACTGGCAATAACTCTTCTTGTGATGTAGCGGTGGTCTTGCTCTATTAAGTTATTGAGATACTTAACTGCTCTATGTTTGGTGGATTTTGGCCATGAGCCAGATTCAGTTAAATCTTCAAGAGCTTTGGGATAGGCTTTGTCTTTGTCAGTGTTGATGACTCTGGGATTGACTGAATCAAAACCTTTCAGAGCTTTCTGGAGAAATCTAGCTGCTGCCTTGGCATTCCTTTTGGCACAGAGAAGAAAATCGATGGTGTTTCCATTCTTGTCGATAGCGCGATACAAGTATTTCCATTTGCCTTTCACCTTGATGTAGGTCTCGTCTACCTTCCAGGAATCATTGGTTATCTTGAGATGCTTGCGACATCGCTTATTAATTTCAGGGGCATAAGCCATCACCCAGCGATAGATCGTTGTGTGTACTACTGTTAATCCACGGTCGCGCATCATCTCAGCCAAATCCCGATAGCTTAATGGATATCGCAAATACCACCTTACGCAAAGAAGTATGATTTCAGGTCGATAATGTCTCCATCTAAAAGGGAATTTTGATGTCATCAATTGTTGAACTCAGTACAGTAATTAAATACTACTGCATTTATACTTCAACTTTTTGCCAGTACATGAGTTGAATCAGTCCGTTGTTTACCTCTGGCTTTCAGTAATCCTTTTTCTTGAAATCTTTGTAACATCTGCTCAATAATTTGTACCAAGGCTTCTTTTTTGATTAAACGCTCGCGAAACTCACTCAAAATAGTAAAGTCAAAACCTGGGTCGGTTAATTCTAGAGACAGAGCGTATTTCCAGTCAATACGGCCTCTTACAGCTTCGGCTGCTTGTCGATCTGAAAGATTCTCCAAAAATTGCATTACTAACGCCATTGCTAACCGCCAAGGTGCATATCCTGGTTGACCACGTATCGAATAAAGGTTAGCAAAATCGGAATCTTGATACAATACTCCCAGTTCATCTCGTAGGCGTAGATAAAGATTTCCCTTGGGAAAAGCTGCTTGAGCAACAAGAACGGTTTCTTCTGGAACTGGTGGAATCGGTTGTGGCTTTAAAGACATTTGTTCCTCTCACTATTCCTTCTTAATCTCCTTTATAATATCTGATTTTCCATGTATTACTTGGTCGAAGTTTCTAGAATTTATGCACTGACAACTCGCTCCTGTATTGTGCTTAATTACTAATTGATTGCTTTCGCCAACAGTATCCGTATCTCGGTCTTCCCCCGAATATGCTTTTCGACAATCTAAACAAGAATTAGGTTGGACTGATTATCGATTTACTAATTTTGCTGAAATTAATAAATGGTGGGAAATTATCTATTCGACTTACTTAATGATTAGTTTCAATACCCCAGTCTTCATCTCCTTAAACTCTTCTCCCGTTCCTAATTTCAGTCTATCTTCAACCAATCTAGACATAATCTCTCATCCACAATGGAATCATCAACCAGGATGGAAGAATGTCTTCAATAATCTTCGTCTGATGATTTATGCGAAGCGGTATCCTTTAGGACAACCTACCTTTATCTTCTGGTTAATTTACCCTTGGCTAGAGATTTTTCCCAGTTCTGATTTGCTGATTGGATTTCACCGCTTAATTCATACCTTAAATCAGCCTCTACCATTTTATTCCTCTGGATAGATTGCGTTATTTCTTACTTTTAATCTCGGAGAGTGACATAAAAGGGGGAACACTGGTTTGGCAAAGTCACCGACCAAATCTATCCGTACCCAAAGTAATCATATTTTTATGTCTATTTATGCTGCGTTTCAATTGGAATGCTTGAAATTGAAGTCGGGGTATTCTTTGGGAAACCAAGCAAATCCCGACATGTTTAAAAATAAAATTAATAATTTAGCTCTGATAAAAGGTATTTTTGTGACTTCTTTTTAACAAGATATTTTGGAATT
>JBCDEP010000282.1:0-1566 GCA_039179675.1 Cyanobacteria bacterium P01_G01_bin.67 | reverse complement strand
CCCTACACCAAGCCTGTTACTCGACAACAATCAACAAATCAACAACTCACTTTCATTATTATACAGGTCAGTTTCCCTTGAGAATTTTGCTTGACATTTTATTCTCAATTAGAGAATATTGAAAAGTAACAAGATTTAATCAAATAATGTGCGCGTCATTAGTAGGAAGATTCTTCGCGATTACTGTCAATCCCATGCCGATGCTTGCACTGCCCTTTATGACTGGTATCGAGTTGCCCTTAAAGCCCGATGGCGAAACTTAACCGAAGTCCAAGCCACCTACAAAACTGCTGAAGCAGTTGGTAACTTCACCGTTTTCAATATCAAAGGTAATCGCTATCGTTTAATTGTCGATATTATCTACCACCAGCAAAGAATTTATCTCAAGTATGTTCTAACTCACGCCGAGTATGACAAGGACCAATGGAAAAATGACCCTTACTATTAATCCCGAATCTTACGCTCAATTACTAGCTCAATATCAACCCAAAGTCATAGAAACCGAGGCAGAAAATGAGCGCGCCCTTGAATTGGCACAAGCATTGGAACATAAAGCCCATCGTAGTTTGGAAGAAGATGCCATTCTCGAATTATTAGTTACTTTAATTGAAAAATTTGAGGACGAAAATTATCCTCTTCCTGAAGGGACACCTCATTCTCTGCTGCTGCATCTCATGGAAGCATCGGGTGTTAAGCAAGAAAACTTAGTTGATGTCATCGGTTCAAGAGGTGTTGTCTCAGAAGTCGTTAATGGTAAGCGTAGTATTAGCAAGGCACAGGCCAAAGCCCTAGCTGAGTTTTTCTCCGTTGATGTGGGATTGTTTATCTAAAATCTTCTCTTCACAGACTCGTTGCTCTTTCTGGTTAGCGATCGCCATCTCTACTTTATCCAGAACAACTTTAATTGATGTTTAAGCTTCTCTGTTTTTTTCAATTCGAGTGTACTCTCGAAGTATGGCTAACAAAAATCCCAAATTCAACAACTTAGTTCGACAAAAACCTAACTGGTATCACCTTCCCACTAAAGCCATCCGAGTTCCTGAATGCTTCGTTGAGCCGATCAAAGCTTATGCCATCGCCTTAGATCAAAAGGAGACAAATTCTATTCCCCATACGGTTCGTTGGCTAGGACTCAAACCCAGTATCAGTCGCTTAGGATGGGCTATTCTTGAAGGGGAAACCTCAGATGACCCCCAACTGCTCGATTTTGGCTTGATTGAAACTAACTCCCATGACCCATTACCTTATCGATTAGGGGAAATAGAGACGGATTTACACGAAATTATCCAAGAATATCACCCCGCCCATATTGCCATCGAAAAGCCTTTTATTAATCCTGAATTTCCCTCCACCACTAAATTACTGCAAGTTTTGGGTGTCCTTAATTTAGTTGCTTACCGTCATGGGTCTTGTCTTCCTATTATGGTTTATCCGGCCACTTGGAAAAGTAACCTTGATAGCCCAAAAGCCCAACGAGAGGACATTGCTCCTATTCTTGAACAGTTATTTGACCGACCCAACCTCTCGTTAACTCAAGAAGTTGATGCCATTGCCATTACTTATGCT
>JBCDEP010000218.1:0-8121 GCA_039179675.1 Cyanobacteria bacterium P01_G01_bin.67 | reverse complement strand
ATTTGAAAAACCAATACCCTTTAAAATAAAAACTCAAAATCATATACTAATCAGACAAAACAACACCATACATCATCAATTTAAATCATAAAAATGGTACTCAGTCTGTTGATAATATCCCAAAGAAGGTATTAATTTTAAATTTATCAGCTACATCATTAAATTAATTATTAAGTCCATTAAGTTTCCTCTAATCTTGATCAGTTAAAGTTTTTTAATTAATTTTAAAGTGTGTCATTTAACACACTTTTTTCGTTAAAATTAGCCGTAAATACTATTGAACAGCTAAAAATTAGAAGAGTTAATTAAGGAATTAATCTTAATCTATAAAATTGCGTTAGCCTTTTTCTAGATTGATATTTTCCAGTCAAGCAAAACAAGAAACCTTCGAGCAAGTTAAATACTATGGCAAAAAGAACTTTTGGTGTAATTGGGTTAGCCGTGATGGGGGAAAATCTTGCCCTCAACGTAGAAAGTCGCGGATTTCCGATCGCTGTATATAATCGTACCGCTGCTAAAACTGAGCAATTTATGGCAGAAAGGGGGCAAGGAAAAGATATTAAAGCGGCTTATTCTTTGGAAGAATTTGTCCAAACTTTGGAACGTCCCCGTAATATTTTGGTAATGGTAAAAGCAGGAAAACCTGTCGATGCTGTGATCGAACAATTAAAACCACTACTCGATCAAGGGGATACTATTATTGACGGGGGTAATTCTCTCTACGAAGATACTGAAAGACGTACTAAAGACCTCGAGTCCACAGGACTGGGTTTCGTCGGTATGGGCGTCAGTGGTGGCGAAGAAGGTGCGCTGAATGGACCTAGTCTTATGCCTGGAGGAACCGAATCTGGTTATCGGGATTTAGAACCCATCCTCACCAAAATAGCGGCACAGGTAGATGATGGTCCCTGTGTTACCTATATCGGTCGAGGTGGTGCAGGTCACTATGTCAAAATGGTGCATAACGGCATCGAGTATGGTGATATGCAGCTAATTGCGGAAGCCTACGATTTGATGAAAAACACCCTCAACTTAAGTGGCGATGAGTTACAAGAAGTATTTAGCGAATGGAATCATACCGATGAGCTAAATTCCTTCTTGATTGAGATTACTGCTGATATTTTTGGTAATACCGATCCTCAGACCAACCAGCCTCTTGTTGATTCAATTTTAGATGCTGCGGGGCAAAAAGGTACTGGAAGATGGACAGTAGTAAGTTCCCTAGAGTTGGGAGTCCCAATTCCCACAATCTACGCCGCAGTAAATGCTCGTGTTATGTCTGCTTATAAAGACGAACGAGTAGCTGCTTCCAAAGAAATTTCGGCACCTGGTGGCGAATATGAAGGTGATAAACAGCAGTTTATCAATCAAGTCAGAGATGCTTTATACTGCTCCAAAATGTGTTCTTATGCTCAGGGAATGGCATTATTGAGCAAAGCTTCTAAGGAGTTTGACTTTAACCTCAACCTAGCGGAAATAGCTAGAATTTGGAAAGGAGGCTGTATTATCCAAGCAGGATTCTTGGACAAAATCAAAAAGGCGTTTAACGACCATCCTGATTTGCCAAACTTACTCTTGGCAGCTGAATTCAAGCAGTCAATCCTAGATCGCCAATCTGCGTGGCGTAAAGTTTTGGCAACTGCTAACCAGTTAGGTATTGCAGTTCCTGCATTTAGTTCTTCCTTAGACTATTTTGACAGCTATCGCCGTGCGACTTTACCTCAAAATCTAACTCAGGCACAAAGAGATTACTTTGGCGCCCATACTTATGAACGTATTGATCGCCCAAGAGGTGAATTTTTACACACTGAGTGGACAAAGATTGACGAAAAATCTTTGCAAACTGGGACTACAGATTAATTAGTTCATAAATATTAATTAACTGGTAAAAACTAAATTTCAGGGGCATGTTTCCGATCATGTCCTTGTTTTTTTGCTCTAACTGGAATTAAATGCGATCGCAGCTAACTTACTTAAAAAATTTAATTTTCTCGTTCTCCAAAGATAATCCGACCCAGACGAATTTGAGTGGAACCTGCCTCAACCGCTAATTTGTAGTCTCCAGACATGCCCATCGACAACTCTTTCATGGTTACATTGGCGTAGTTTTTACCCTTGATTGAGACGGCAAGTTCTTGAGTTGCTTGAAATGCAGCTAAAGCCTCAGCTGAAGACAATCCTAAAGGCAAAATTGTCATCAAACCCTGAAAATTTAACTGTCCACAATGATTAAGTTCTTCTAAATCTGCTAACAAACTAGCAACATCCCAGCCATATTTATTAGGGTCTGGTACAACTTTGACCTGAAGCAAAACCTTGGGTCTAAGATCTAATTCACCAGACAATCTGTTTAACCTTTGGGCTAGTGGTAAACTGTCTACCGAGTGAATCCAATCAAAATTCTCAATAACTTTTTTGGCTTTATTTTTCTGGATATGTCCAATAAAATGCCAGTTGACATCTAATAAGTCTTGTAGCTGCTGCTGCTTAGTCAGAGCTTCTTGTAGTCGATTCTCAGCAAAGTTTCTGATTCCTGCGGCGTAAGCAGCGCGCATTGATTCAATACCAACCTGTTTAGTCACAGCGATTAACTCGACATTGGCAGGAATTTCCTGGTTGATCAAATTTATTTTCTGCGAAATTTCAGAGCCTGTCATTTAGTTAATCTTAAAATTAGCATCAGTAACTAAAGAAAAGTACGTTGATAAACAGCCTGTAATTGTCGATGTTTTTCAGTTTCACGATCTAATAATAATCTTCGGAGTAAGCTTTCGACCAACATGCGAGCATCTGTTCGACTAATCGGTTCAAAGGAAAACGAGTCGCTGCTGGTAGTCACTGTGAAAAATAGGCGTTGAGCGTAGAGGGTAGTAAATAATTCTTGATTATTCTTCAACAGACATATCCTGTAGAGAAGTCCGAACGTAGGGTGATTTAGATAAACTTCATTTGGTTGATTATTCACTCTATAATTCAATTATTTTTTGCTATGGGCTCAAGAATATTCTAAAGATTATACTATTCACACTTCACTAGTGGAAATTCAAAATTGCGGGTGCTTCAGCGTCGATTAACGATTAACTCTGAGCAACTAAAACCATTTTTTCATAAATTTTTCGCAAAGTACAGCCAAAAACCATATATAGAGTAATATGAGCTGAGATTTAGGTTTGTAACGCTATATATAGTAAAAGTTGGGTTATAGTAGACAAAGAAAATGCCAGCCTAGCTATTAAAACATTGACCATTAACTTGTTCAAACGGGGATTTAAACCCCAAGTGAACGGACGATACAAGCACCGACATGGATTGGAGCGAATCGCCCTTAAAACAAAGGCGATGTCATGTCCTTACTAATACAACCTTTCTTAGGATGGGGATTTGAATCCCTCCTAAATACTAAAAGACTAAGTGGTAAGTGTTAATTGATAAATGTTTAATGGCAGGATACTATTCATCAACCAGTCATAAATTTTTCAGCCTCAGAGTATATGCAGCCAACTTTCCCGTTAACTAGTAACTCAGTGCCAACAGCCAGTTCAGCAACAGATACGCCAACTGCACCAACTGGATTTAATCAACCCCTTGCTAATCCGAGCAGTTTGGGCAATCTAGGGACTGTAGCTTCAGCAACAACTTCTGATCTGGCATCTTCATCTATTTTGGTAATTAGACGAGATGGCTCGTCCACACCACTTGATATAACCAAGATTCGTTCTGTAGTTGAATGGGCTTGTAGTTCCCAGAATGTTAATCCAATTACTCTTGAAGCTGGTTTGACTACTAGGTTGCGTAGCGGTGTCACTACCCGAGATATTCAAGATAATTTAATTGATTGTGCTTTGGGTATGTGTAGCCCTGACGAACCAGCCTGGCGTTATGTGGCAGGAAGACTTCATGTTTGGAGTCTCTGGAAAGATACTCAGGTGAATCGGGGTTTTGGCTATGGAAATTTCTTCGCAGCAGTAAAGTTACAGGTAAAAGCAGAGCGTTATGATCGCCAAATCTTAAACTACTCTGAGGCAGAACTTACCGAGGCAGGAACTTGGATTAATCAAGATTGGGATAAAGATTATGATTATGCAGGGGCAGTACTACTCACGAAGCGTTATTTATTAACGGATGAACTTCCTCAAGAAGCATTTTTGACCTGTGCTTTACTATTGGCTGTTAATGAGCAACCTGAAGTTAGGTTAACTGTCGCCAGAGCATTTTATGAAGCGATCGCGCAAAGGAAAATTTCTTTAGCAACGCCGATCTTAGCTAATTTAAGAGTACCTGGTGGTTCTTTGAGTAGCTGCTTTATTATCGGCATGGATGATAATTTAGAAAGTATTTTTGAAGAAATTACCAATGCGGCACGCATTTCTAAGAATGGGGGTGGGGTTGGCGTTAACGTCAGTCGTATCCGCGCCACTGGAAGCTGGGTAATGGGTAAGGATAATGCTTCTGGCGGCGTAATTCCCTGGATTAAGCTACTCAATGATACGGCGATCGCAGTTAATCAAGGAGGGAGAAGAGCTGGTGCAGTAACCATTGGCTTAGATATCTGGCATCTAGATGTCCCTGAGTTTCTCGAAATGCAGGCAGAAAATGGCGATCGCCGTCGTAAAGCTTATGATGTCTTTCCGCAATTGGTAATTGTCGATGAATTTATGCGTCGGGTTGAGGCAAAAGAAACCTGGACATTAGTCGATCCTTACGAAGTTAAAGAAAAGCTGGGGATTGAGCTAGCTGAAACATGGGGTCAAGACTTTGAAAGGGCATATGCCACCATTGAGGCAGAAGTAGGTAATAAAATTACTTTGTATAAGCAGGTAGATGCCCGCGAGTTGTTTAAACACATCATGCGGAGTCAAGTAGAGACAGGAATGCCTTACCTGGCGTTTAAAGACACCATCAATCGCGCCAATCCTAATAAACATGAAGGTTATATTCCAGGAGTCAATCTCTGTTGCGAAAGCTTTAGTAACGTTAAGCCTGGATTAGAAGCTCATTGCTGTAATCTAGTGTCTCTTAATCTGGCTAATGTCGATCAACCTGAAATTGGAGAAATTGCCAAGTTAGCCGTCAGAATTCTCGATAATACAATTGATATTACCAAGCCTCCCTTTGAAGATAGTAAAACCCATAATGATAAGTACCGTACTATCGGCGTAGGCTGTATGGGATTAGCTGACTGGTTAGCAAAACACCATTTAAGTTATGAAAGCCTGACAGAAATTAGTGGTTTATTTGAAGAAGTTGCTTATTGGTGTACCTTTGCTTCGATGGAATTAGCCAAAGAGCGTGGAGCATATACCGCATTTCCTGGTAGCGAATGGAGTAAAGGTAAATTACTAGGTTCCAAATCCCTGGAAGAAATCTTGTCTCTAACAGAAGATCAAGAACGGTGGCTCAAGCTATCTGAGGATATTCAAACCTACGGTATTCGTAATTCCCATATTACAGCGATCGCTCCTAATACTTCTTCTTCTTTAGTACAGGGTTGTACCGCTAGTATCTTACCTGCATATAGCAAGTTCTTTTATGATAAGTGGGCGAAAGGTACTGTACCCATCGCGCCTCCTTTTATTGAGGACTGTTTTTGGTTCTACCGCGAGAATAAAAGCCTTAATCAAAAAACTGTTGTCAAAGCCGTGGCGACCATGCAACAGTGGATTGATACAGGTATTTCGATGGAATTACTGTTTAATCTTAATCAAGGAGTCTATTTCCCTGATGAACCAGAAAGAGCCGTTAAAGCCAAAGATATCTTTGAAACTTTAGTTATGGCTTGGAAAGAAGGTTGTAAGGCTGTTTACTATGTTCGTACAGTGCAGAAAGATGATTTCAAAGAGTCTAGTGAAGGTTGTGCGGCTTGTGCTAATTAAAATTTGTTGATTAGGGTTAGTCGTTGAGTGCTATTAATTCATACCTAAGTTGAAAGAACAATTCAACATGTCTTATAGGGGTGAATCGCAAATCTCCCCTATACAAAAAATATTTGCTATTGCCTAGATTGATGCAGATTTTATTTCTTTATTGAGATTAGTTAAAAATTAAGATACTAAAGCAGCGAAATCTTTGCCCAAACGATCATTAGTCCAAGACTCGACATCATTTTCTTCATGTGTCTATAAGGCAAAAGTATTTTCATTTATGCTTTGTCGCTCTTTTGATCTGGATATCCATAATTTAATTGTTTAAAGCTAATTTTTTTTAAAATTCTTGATTTAAAATACTAGCCAGTTATATGAAAACCTAATGATGATCAGCGCATTATCGGACTACCATGATGGCTTACTAGATACCATTTTTGTGCCATTTTCTGAAAAATGTTGGTAGCCATAGATTGCGCTTTCATTCTTCTGCCTTGATTTGACTGCAATACGATTTCTCTAAGCAAAATATATGCTAATGCTTGGTCAACTTCTACCTTAATGATTTCTATATCTATTTCCAAAGAATTAGTATTTTGAAAAATAGAGTCCCAGGAGTCGCGAATATTTGACCAACCCACAATTGGAGAACTACCAGGATGAATACAAATACTGGTTGAACCTTGCCACCATAATGAAGTCATGATTTTGAGATCTCGATCGGCAAAAGCATTGTAAAAAGATTGATTGGCTGCTAAGATTGCTTCTTTATCTGCTGGATTAGTCATAGAAAAATTTTACTTAACACCTATAGAGGAAATCTATAGTGCTTATCGTATTCATTATATTTTCTGAAGCTCCCCAAAAAAACTATAATAAGCAGGCAAGATTTAACGATGCTGGAGAAATTCTTATGGCGCGGATGTATTATGACGAGGATGCCAACTTAGATCTGTTAAAAGACAAGACAGTAGCAATTATTGGCTATGGCTCTCAAGGACATGCTCATGCTCTTAATCTTAAAGATAGCGGAGTCAATGTAGTTGTGGGACTATATCCTGGAAGCAAGTCAAAAGCTATAGCAGAAGCAGATGGATTAACCGTACATCCTGTAGAAGATGCAGCCAAAGCAGCGGATTTGATCATGATCCTGCTCCCTGATGAAGTTCAGAAGCAAGTTTATACTCAGCAAATTGCGCCTCATTTAACTGATGGTAAGATTTTAGCGTTTGCTCATGGGTTCAATATTCATTTCGGTCAAATTATTCCACCTAAGAGCGTAGACGTGATGATGGTGGCACCGAAAGGTCCTGGACATCTCGTAAGACGTACTTATACTCAAGGACAGGGAGTTCCTTGTTTGTTTGCGGTATATCAAGATGCTACTGGACAAGCACGCGATCGCGCGATGGCTTATGCCAAAGGAGTTGGTGGTACGAGAGCTGGTATCTTAGAAACAACCTTTAGAGAAGAAACTGAAACTGATTTATTCGGCGAACAAGCAGTCCTCTGTGGTGGTTTGAGTGCTTTAATTAAAACGGGGTTTGAAACTTTAGTGGAAGCAGGTTATCAGCCAGAATTAGCTTATTTTGAATGTTTACATGAAGTCAAACTAATCGTTGATTTAATTGTTGAGGGTGGTTTGGCGAAGATGCGAGACAGCATTTCAACTACTGCCGAATACGGTGATTATACTCGTGGTCCGAGAGTAGTTAACGAAAGCACTCGCGCTGAGATGCGTAAAATTCTGCGAGAAATTCAGCAGGGAGATTTTGCCCGTGACTTTATCTTAGAAAATCAGGCTGGTAAGCCAGGATTTACTGCCACTCGTAGATTAGAAGCAGAACATCCAATCGAAGAGGTGGGTAAAGATGTCCGCGCTCACTTTAGCTGGCTCAAAAATGATTAATAGCTATAGTTAGCATGAATCGCAAATCGGCTTGAATAGCTAAATATATTTATTGATAGTAATTGCTCAATGTGACATATTTAATTGATCAAAGAGCTATTTAGAGATCGAGATTGTAGATACATACAGTCTACGATCTCTTTTTTACAGAGAAAATTCAGATGTATCAAAAGTTTTTTGGATACAATTTACCAGAAAAAATCTCTTGGAGATAAGTAGCTAGGGAAAGAAAAAATAATGCACGTAACACATTATGAAGGAACTAACTTGGAGGGAAATCGGAATCGTTCAGCTTGATATCTTCCCGACTTAGCTCTGGCATCGACTCCATCAATAACTGCATAAGCCAAT
>JBCDEP010000256.1:0-4788 GCA_039179675.1 Cyanobacteria bacterium P01_G01_bin.67 | reverse complement strand
ATGTTTTTTTTACTTAATTATTTTTATTATTTGTCTGACAAAGGTGATCATTGTAATTTCCCAATCATGAAATTTTCTAATCAAATATACAAGTAATTTTTTATATGTCAAATTTAACACCAGGAAATAATGTTTACGGATATCTTTATTCTCAAACTGGGTTGCGAGATGTTGCTAAAGTGCTTAGGAATTATTTGGGGTTATCGGAAACACAAGTTTATCTTTACAAAAGTAAATTTGATGGAAATGAAACCTTGAAAATACGGTTCTTTAAAATTTGGAGGCTATAACATCAGTTTTGAAATTTATGATGAGAATTATGAATTTATCTGTAACTATCCTTGATATGAATAGATATTTAATCTAGCAATTTATTGCATAAAGATTGAATCTATAGGCGAGTGGAGAATAATTAATAAGAAAACAGACATATTGCGATCACAATCTCTATGTATCAAAAGAAAATGCCAAACACATAATTCCTGTAAACATTAGAATTAACCCTAACAAATGCCAAACTCTTGCCTTAGTAACGAATCTATATTCTATTATCTCTTTAGTCATTGTCATACTCAAGCCTATTGCTTGAATGTTAAAGCCTATATAATGTAGCTTTCTAGTTTCTAAATTATAACTACAAAATAGCACTACAAAAGATATTAAAAATAAAATTATCCCTACAATAGCGATGATATTAGCCTTGTGTATTTTATCTGGTAAATATTTCACAATGCTTGAGCTAATCCAAAATATTATAAAAGTAGAGCAATACAAAAATATTCCCACAAATCCCAAGTAGGTCTGATTTGGCTTGAACAAGGAGTAGTCTGGAAAATTGAATATAAGATTATGAGTAATCAGAGTATAAATAACTAATCCCAAGCAGGCTATCAATCCTAAAATCAAAGTAAAAATCCAGGCTTCAGCTTGTTCGGTAGTCAAAGTTTTTTCTTGTTGATTAGAATTATTATTTTGCATATTTATAAAATCTAAATTTTTGAGATTTTTCATTCATTTGTAGCATGAACATATTTTTAACTGAAGAAAATATATAAGTAATCTGTGATCGCCAAACAAAAATTAAAACTCTTGAATGTATTCTGGTACATCGCTTATTTTGCTGTTATCCTGAATGCTGCTTAACCGTTTAATTTAAGTAGATGATACCTAACCCACAGATTCCAGATTGTGCTTGGCAACGACCCATCGGTAAAGGATGGGATAAACCCTACACTGTACGCTACGCAAGTAATTTGGATGATGGTCCTTGGCATGGGATGCCCTTGGGCGGCATGGGTGCAGGGTGTATTGGTCGGTCAACTAAGGGTGATTTTAATCTCTGGCATTTGGACGGAGGAGAACATATATTCAAGTCGATTCCTGCCTGTCAGTTTAGTGTGTTTGAACAGACAGTATCGACAACTCAGGCTTACGCCTTGTGTACAGAAGCACCAGCAGATCAGACCTTATCTCGTTGGTCTTGGTATCCCAAGGAAAAGGGGACATATAGTGCTTTGTATCCTCGCAGTTGGTATGAATATCAAGGAGTTTTTGCAACAGATATTATCTGTGAGCAATCATCGCCGATTTGGGCAGAGAATTATCAGGAAGCTAGCTATCCCATTGTTAATTTTGACTGGACAATACATAACCCCACAGATCAGCCAATTACCTTAAGTATTATGCTGACATGGCAAAACATTGTCGGCTGGTTTACTAATGCCATTAAGTCCCCCACAGTTAAAGTACGGGATGATGGTAGTCCTGAATATGAATATCAACCCAAGTGGCGGGATAGTACAGGAAATTATAACGAGTGGATACAGGATAATTATCGCGTTGGCTGCTTATTAAATCGGGTACAGCCTCATGAGAATGTTCAGGAAGGAGATGGGCAAATTGCGATCGCCTCAGTTTATAATCCTAGTGTTGAAGTATTCTATCTTAGTCGTTGGAATCCTGACGGGGATGGTAGTTCGGTTTGGGACTATTTTGCTGCGGATGGTTCATTACCCGATCTTCAAGATGAAACCCCAGCCGATCCTGGAGAACAAATTGCCTGTGCGATCGCCATACGGTTTACCATTAAGCCAGGTAAGACCAAGAAAATTCCCTTCACTTTAACTTGGGACTTACCCATAACTGAATTTAAGCAGGGTGTTAATTACTACCGACGCTATACAGACTTTTTTGGACGCAATGGGAAAAACGCCTGGAGTATGGTGCGAACTTCTCTCAAGCATAGTGATATGTGGCGGGAAAAGATCACAGCTTGGCAGAAACCAATCCTGCAACGGAATGATTTACCTGACTGGTTTAAGATGGCACTGTTTAACGAGCTATATTTATTAGCCGACGGTGGTACTCTCTGGACGGCTGCAACTGAAAACGACCCTGTGGGACAGTTTGGGGTGCTGGAGTGTATGGACTATCGCTGGTATGAAAGCCTAGACGTGCGCCTCTATGGTTCATTTGGCTTAATGATTCTCTGGTCAAGGTTAGATAAATCTGTCTTAGAAGCTTTTGCTCGTGCAATTCCCCATCATGATGATACTCCGCGTATTGTCGGTTACGATCGCTCTAGTGCCATCAGGAAAGAAGCTGGCGCCACACCCCACGATCTCGGCGCACCAAACGAACATCCCTGGGAGGAAACTAACTATACTTCCTATCAAGACTGCAACCAGTGGAAAGACTTACCCAGCGATTTTGTGTTGCAGGTATATCGAGATTACTTACTTACTCCTGGGGAAGATACTAACTTTCTCTGGGAATGTTGGGATAGCATTACTTTAACTTTGGTATACCTGAAAAAATTTGATCGCGATCATGATGGCATTCCCGAAAACTCTGGCGCACCAGATCAAACCTTCGACGACTGGCGACTACAGGGAATCAGTACCTATTGTGGTGGCTTGTGGATAGCAGCACTCGAAGCAGCAATTAAAATCGGCAAGATTCTGATCGATAATCCCCCAAGTAATCCCAATATCAAACCTGTATTACCGACAGAGATTGAAACTACTATCAACAATTATAAAGGCTGGCTGCATCAGGCGCGATCTCTTTATCATGATGCTCTTTGGAATGGGGAATATTATCGCCTCGATACCGAAAGTGGCTCAAATGCAGTCATGGCAGATCAACTCTGTGGTCAATTCTATGCTCGCTTATTAGGTTTACCCGACGTAGTGGAAGAGCAATATACTAAGTCCACTCTCAATAAAATCTACGATGCCTGTTTCCTCAAATTCCACGACGGTAAATATGGCATAGCTAACGGCGTGTTACCCGATGGTAGTCCCGTCAACCCCGACGATACCCACCCTCTAGAAGTATGGACGGGAATTAACTTTGGCATTGCTGCTTTTATGATTCAAATGGATATGAAGGAAGAAGCATTTAGGGTAACGGAAACTGTGGTCAAGCAAGTGTATGAAAACGGTTTGCAGTTTAGGACTCCAGAAGCGATTACTGCGGTGGAGACTTTTCGGGCGAGTCATTATTTAAGGGCGATGGCTATTTGGGGGGTTTATGGGGTTTTGTGTGGGTGGGAGTAGTTTCTCTCGCAAAGAGGTAGAGAAAAACACAGATTTGATTTTTTTGGTATTTTTATAAAAAAGTAAAAGTAATGAACGAAAATATTAAACAACATATTATTCCTATTTTAGATATAGCTGAAAAAAAAATTGAAGCATCATATCCTATGTGGAACTATCAATTGATTTTAGATACAGAAATATCTGAGGAATTATCTTTAGACATAGATATTGTTAGATCTTGTTTAGAAGAAATGCAAACGCTAGATTTAATAGAAATAAAAAAAATACAAGAAGGTCAAAAGACAATTAATACTATTAAAGAAATTACTTCTATGGGTAAGATGATTTTAAAAAAAGCTTTATCGTTATCTGAAGTAATAAACAACAATCAAACTTTACCTTTGAATAATTATCATTATCAATTTAACCATTATGGTTCTGGAGATAATATTGCTAGAGATAAAAATATTAATAGTATCCATGAGTCTCCTGAACTAAGTCAATTAATAAAAGATATTCAAGCTGTACTCAAAAAGTTAGAACAGACTTATAATCCTAATACTACTACTGGAAAAATGACTATAGCAACAAAAGCTATTGAACATATAGAACAAGATAGTAACCTAACAAAAAGAGTTCGCAGCGCATTAGAAAAAGGTGGCGTTGCTTGGTTACAAGCGAAAATTATTAATCCCTCAGCAAGCTTTTTAGTTGCAGCTTTAGAAGATTGGCAAAAAGATAAACAATAACTCTTAGCGCCTTCGCGTCGTATGCGAAGCGGTATCCTTTAGGATTAAGAGAGACAAAATCAAATTAAAAATAAAAAGCGATATCTTCTGCTAGATTTTTGATCGCTATAATTAAGAGCATAGTAAAAAATAAATACGATCTCATTTACTACAAAGCCGATGTAGAGGAAAGAAACTGCTTGATTTTTATTGGCATAAGTTGATTTGTGATCTTGTGTCAATTTCTCCTCTATACATTTTTGTCTTCTCAATAACTGATTATTTAACTTAAAACAGTTTCTTTTTGCAGACTGAGAATTATAAAAATAAGTAAATTTAGCGTTTCTGATTAAGTTACCTATTTGCTACAAAAAGATAATACAAGAAATTGATTTATATGAGTTCGATGAACTCGATGATTATCTCGCTGTAGTCAGGAGTAAATTATTTTACCTATTAAATTTTAAAGCAAATTTACTAACAAATAAAATATAAGATTATTATGAATAAAGCAATTT
>JBCDEP010000188.1:0-11504 GCA_039179675.1 Cyanobacteria bacterium P01_G01_bin.67 | reverse complement strand
TCACAATCAAATTCCTATCGGTAATCCTATTGCCAATACTCAGCTTTACATTATGGACGAGTACCTTCAACCATTACCCGTTGGCATCCCAGGCGAGCTATATATTGGGGGGAGTGGTGTTGCTCGCGGTTATTTACAGCAGCCAGAATTAACAGCAGAAAGATTCATTCCAAACCCCTTTTTTGAAGGCAGAAGTTTTTCTTCCTCCGCCTCCCCTCCCTCCCCTGCTTCCTCCGCTCCCTTGCTTTATAAAACAGGCGATCGCGCTAAATATTTACCCGATGGCACAATTGAATACTTAGGCAGGTCAGATAATCAGGTCAAAATTCGCGGTTATCGAATTGAATTGGGAGAAATTGAGGCAGTATTAACTAATCATCCTGACATTAAATCTGCGTTGGTTATGGCTCGTGATGAGCGTTTAATTCCCTATGTTATTTTAGATACTCCCCCTGCTTCCCCTGCCTCAATAACAGAATTACGTCAATTTTTAACCAATAAACTACCCAGTTACATGATTCCTGGGAATTTTGTAACCTTAGAATCTTTCCCTTTGACTCCCAACGGCAAAATAGATCGCCAAGCTTTACCAATTCCCGATCTGGAAACCAGAGAAGCGGAAATTGTTGAGCCACGTACAAAAAAAGAACACATCTTAGCCAAAATTTGGCAAGAGGTATTGAATATAAACCAGATTGGTGTCGAAGATAATTTTTTTGAACTGGGGGGCGATTCTATACTTAGTATCCAGATTATCGCCAGAGCTAGGCAAGCGGGATTAACTCTAACTCCAAAACAGTTATTTCAATATCAAACCATTGCCGAGTTAGCTGCGATCGCTCAAGAGAGTAAACCGATAGAAGCTAAACAGGGTTTAGTTACGGGAAAAGTACCTTTAACGCCAATCCAGCATTGGTTTTTCGAGCAAGATTTAGTTAATTATAATCACTACAATCAAGCAGTTTTATTAGAAGTCACTCCCGATCTTAATTCAGATTGGTTACAGACGGCTCTACAGCATTTAGTATTACACCATGACGCTTTGAGAATGCGCTTTGAGTGCCATGATGCTGAATGGACGCAGTTCAATTTAGAAGCTGTTGCTGATATAGAGTTAACTACAGTCGATCTCAATGAATTGGAAGGAGAATTATTAGATAAAGCGATCGCCAAAACTGCCAATCAATTGCAAACTAGCTTAGATATTACCCAAGGAAAATTAATTACCAGTGCTTTATTCAGATTGGGGAATGGCAAGCAAGATCGTCTGTTACTTATCATTCATCACTTAGTAGTAGATGGGGTGTCTTGGCGCATTTTATTAGAAGATTTAGCGATCGCCTATCAACAGCTACAAGAAAACCACTCTCTGATACTTCCAACAAAAACAACATCATATAAACATTGGGGAGAAACTTTAGAACAGTACGTACAGAAATTGGATATTAGCTCAGAGCTAAATTACTGGTTAAGTTGTAATATTGTATCTATTCCTCTAGATAAACCAACGCGAAGCGCGCGTAACACTGTCGCCTCAAGCCAACAAGTATCTATCTCTTTAGATGTAGTGAATACTGATTTATTACTTACTAAAATATCCAAAACTTATAATACTAACGTTGAAGATATTTTACTGGCTGCTTTACTGCAAAGCTTCTACTCTTGGACAAACTCTAAAGAATTACTACTAGATTTAGAAAATTATGGGCGAGGTAATATTAGAACGAATATCGATCTTTCTCGTACTGTAGGCTGGTTCACTAGTATTTATCCTGTAAAGCTTAAATTAAGTTCTATTCATAATTTAGAAGAGGTCATTAAATCAGTTAAAGAACAATTACGCTCTTATAAGCAGCAAGGCTTTAACTACAGTATTTTAAAATATCTCACTCCAGAATCTGAACAAGAATTACCACAATTACCATCATCTCAAATAGCTTTTAATTACCTCGGACAGCTAAAAGCTCCCCCAACAGAATCTATTATTAAAGGTTTAGCTACTGAATCTACTGGTAATACTCGTCACCCTTTAGGTGAGAGACGTTATTTAATTGAAATAAATAGCGCGATCGCGGATGATAAACTACAGATAAATTGGGTTTATAGCCAAAATTATCATTATCGCTCGACTATCGCTCGGCTAGCTAATAACTACCTAAAATTTTTAACAGCTTTAATCCAACATTGTATATCTCCCAAAACAGGTGGCTCTACTCCCTCAGACTTTTCCGCAGCTAAAGTCAATCAAAATCAACTAGATAAATTGATGGGGCAAATTAATCAGAAAAAGTAAAACTACCTATAGTCTTGCTAAAATTCATTTACATAAACAAAATAAAACTCAAGCTGTAATGAAAATCAAAGCAATCATTCACCCAGCAGAAGAAGGCGGTTTCTGGGCTGAAGTCCCTGCTTTACCTGGTTGTATAACTGAAGGAGATAATATAGATGAAGTAATTGACAACTTGCAGGATGCTATTCAGGGTTGGTTAGAAGTTGCCAATGAAAGTCGAAAAATAGATTCTGTTTCTCAAGAAGTTGAAATCATAGTATGAAGTCTATCTCAGGGAAAAAACTATGTAAAATCGTTGAGAATCCAGCCTTTTTTCTCAACGATTTTACTGGAAGTCATCATATTTACGAGAATTCAAATGAACAGAAGATTCTCTCTATTCCCGTGCATCGCAACCAAGATTTAAAAATAGGAACTTTAAAATCTATTATGAAAATAGTCCCATTATCAGAAAAAGACCTTCAATAATATCTATCAACTAGAATAAAAAATGACAGTAATTAATACTGGTTTTACTAGTCTTATTTCTCTTCCCTCTTTAAATATCACTTCTCTAAATTCGCCTTGGAGTTTTCAAGATTTTGCAACTTTAGGTAGTGGTAGTCAGGTTATTTTTTGATATATATACAGCAACAGTCATTTTGGATGGTGAAACTAAGAATATTGATGTTGCAGCATCAGAAACAGAGCTACTTATAAGCATGAAATTGTTATATGGATTCAAACTTGAAATTAACACAATTGATAATGGTCTTGTTACTAAAGCTTTAATAAAATCAGTGTAGATATAGCTTCTCTAATTAATACTGATTTTAAAAAATTTACTGTTTATTGAAAATAATTATGGATAATATTGCTGATATTTACGAGCTTTCTCCTATGCAGCAAGGAATGCTATTTCATACAACTTATGCACCAAATTCTGGCGTATATTTTGAACAACGGAGTTGCTTATTAACTGGGAACTTAGATACAGTAAATTTTAGGCAAGCTTGGTCGCAAATTATAGATCGCTATCCCATATTAAGAACAGCTTTTTATTGGGAAGATTTAGAAAAACCGCTACAGGTAGTATTTAATGATGCAGAATTACCCTGGATAGGAGAAGATTGGAGTAATTTAACAGAATCAGAGCAAGAAATTAAATTAGAAAGTTGGCTAAAAAGCGATCGCTATAAAGGATTTTTACTTGATCAAGTTCCTTTGATGCGCTGTGCCTTATTTAAACTAGAACAGGATAAATATCGTTTTATTTGGAGTCATCATCATATTCTGATGGACGGCTGGTGTAATGGAATTTTATTACAGGAAGTTTTAGCTATTTATCAAGCATTATCTCAAGGAAAAGATTTATATTTAGAACCTCCACAACCTTATCGTAATTATATTGTTTGGTTACAAGAACAAGAAGTCAATCAGGCTCGAACATATTGGCAAAATGCTTTATCAGGATTTACTGAAACAACAAGTTTATCTAATAAAAGAAGGCAGAGGTCAGTCCTAAAGGATACCGCTTTCCTAAAGGACTCGCTTCGCATCGCGCATAAGGGCAGAGGGCAGAAGGAGTTAAAGCAAGACAAAAAAGATAATAATTATAATAGCGTTAGCTATATTGAAGAAAAGGTAATTAGTTTATCTCAGGAAATAACCGAACAGTTATCTACTTTTACAGCAGAATACAGATTAACATTAAATACGATCATTCAAGGAGCATGGGCGTTATTGTTAAGCCGCTATTGCGATCGCAATGATGTAATGTTTGGCGCAACTGTATCAGGTCGTCCTGCAAATTTATCGGGAGTAGAATCGATAGTTGGTCTATTTATTAATACTTTACCAGTCAGAGTTAAATTATCTCCCGAACGGGATTTAGTTGAGTGGCTGCAAGAAATTCAGCAACAACAAATTGCTAGAGAAGAATATAGCTATAGTTCTTTGGTTGATATTCAAAAATGGAGCAGTTTTAATTCAAAACAAGCTTTGTTTTATAGTTTAGTAATTTTTGAGAATTATCCAATATCTTTAGCAGACTTTTTACAAAACTCAAATGCAGATTTCACTATTACAGATCTTCAAGGATTTGAAAAAACAAACTATCCTCTAACTTTATATATAATTCCTCGGAAACAATTAACTTTCAAAATTAGTTACGATACTAACTACTTTAACTTGAAAGAAATTGAAAAGATAGGCGATCGTCTGATTCTTTTATTAACTAACTTCGTTAGATCGCCAGATCGAAAACTTACAAATATATCCATACTATCCACATCTGAGTTAGAACGAATACATAATAAAAGCGATCGAGTTGACTATAATACAGATTTATTATTACCTCAGTTATTTGAAACTGTTGCAGCAGAGAAGCAGGGAAGCGAAGGAAGCAGAGGGAGCAAGCCTAGAAGATTAGCTCTAAAAGATGCCACTACGCCAGATGCGCCAGGTACAAGAGAAAAGATGGCATTAATTGCTGATGATAAATCCTTTACCTATGCTGAGTTGAATGAACGTGTAAATCAGCTCGCTCATTACTTAAAATCCCAAGGCATAACTAACAATTGTTTAGTCGGAATATATTTAACCAGAGATAGCGATCTAATTATTTCTCTACTAGCAGTATTAAAGACAGGTGCAGCATATGTGCCTTTAGACCCTAGCTATCCTAATGAACGTATTAGCTATATTATTAATCGTGCTGAGATTTTCCATCTAATTACTAAGCAAAATATCGATCTTAAAACTTTTGATATTAACCATAAGTTATCTGTAATCAACTTAGAAACAGAACGAGAAAATATCCAACGACAAAGTACTGAGAATCCAAAAATCGGGATTAATCCTCAAGACTTAGCCTACGTTATTTACACATCAGGGTCGACGGGAAAACCTAAAGGTGTCGCAGTACAGCATAATAGCTTGCTGAATTTCCTCTACTCAATGAAAGAACAGCCAGGTATTACTGAAGCAGATAAATTATTAGCAATTACTACTATTTCTTTTGACATTGCTGCTTTAGAAATTTACCTACCATTAATTACAGGCGCAACTTTAGTTTTAGCAAATAGAGAAAATACTATAGATGCCGATTTATTAAGCAGAAAAATAGCGAAAAATAATATAACTATTATGCAAGCTACTCCTGCTACTTGGCAGATGCTAGTAGCAAATAAATGGCAGGGTAAACAAGATTTTAAAATATTGTGTGGGGGAGAGACTTTAACGCAAAAATTAGCAAGAGAGTTGTTTACAAAATGCCAGAAAATCTGGAATTTGTATGGTCCTACGGAAACAACTATTTGGTCAGCAGCTTATAAATTTGAACCAGACAATAATAGCGAATTAAACACAGTACCTATTGGCAAAGCAACCGCTAATACAGAGTTTTATATATTAGATTCACAATTAAATCCAGTCCCTGAAGGCAGATCTGGAGAATTATATATAGCTGGTGCTGGATTAGCCAGAGGTTATTTGAACAGTCCCGACTTAACCGCTGAAAGATTCATCCCTAACCCGTTTATGAGTAGAGGAAGCAGGGGAGAAAAACCCATTACCCACCCTTCGGGAGCGGAGCATTCCCTTGCGCCTGTCGGCGACGCGGGGTCTCCGCTTTACCCTTTACCCTTTATCCTTTATAAGACAGGCGATCGCGTTAGACAATTACCATCTGGCGATTTGGAATATTTAGGTAGGTTAGACAATCAAATTAAACTAAGAGGTTATCGAATTGAATTAGGGGAAATTGAAGCAGTATTAGATCGATATCCTCACGTACAAAATTCGGTAGTTATTGCCAATGATGAAAGTTTAGTCGCTTATATAATTTTAGATTCTCCGTCCGCTACATCAGCAATACGACAATTCTTAGCTAACAAATTACCTGGCTACATGATACCTGGAAATATTATTCAGCTTGAATCTTTTCCCCTTACACCTAATGGAAAGATAGATCGCCAAGCTTTATCTTCAATAGAAAATAATGATAATAGAGACGAACAATCTTCTGCTGTTATTTTTCAAACTCCTACTGAGGAAATATTACTAGGAATTTGGACAGAGATTTTAAATCGAGCCAATATTACTACTAACGATAACTTCTTTGAATTGGGAGGACATTCCTTACTAGCAACTAGAGTAGTTTCTCAAATTCGACAGATCTTTTCTATGGAATTCCCGTTACGGGATTTATTTGAATACCCAACTATTAAAGATTTAGCTTTGGTAATCGAGTGCGCACAAAAAAATAGTACAAAAAACCCAGTCGATATCGAAATAGTTTCTAGAGAAGGAGACTTACCCTTATCTTTCGCTCAACAACGTCAATGGTTTTTGCACCAGCTAGAGCCAAATAATCCTTGGTATAACCTTTCTACGGCGGTGAAAATTATTGGCAGCCTAGACATTGCCAGATTACAACAGTGTTTGGATTTTCTAGTAGAGCGTCAGGAGATATTGCGTACGGCCTTTCTAACTGTTGAAGGTAAGCCAAAATTAATTATTAATGATGCCGCTAAGATCGATCTATTAGTAGTCGATCTCAGTTCTTTACCTAAAGCAGATCAACACCAGCAAATAAGGCAGCTACAGATTGATGATGCTCGACAGCCTTTCGCTTTGGATAAATGCCCCTTGATGCGAGTCAAGTTACTGACTATCGATTCTAACGAGCAGATATTATTACTCAGCCTGCATCATATTATTGCTGATGGTTGGTCGATGGGAGTTTTGGTTGAGGAGATAGTTGGGCTTTATCAGGCATTCAACCCCCCTAGCCACCCAACTCTGGCGAGTGACCCCGCGTCGCCGTCAGGCGCAAGGGAATGCGCGAGTAGGGGAATAAGTCAAAGTCCTCCATATTTGGGGGATTTAGGTGGCAATAATCTGAGCTTTTCAATCCAATATGTAGATTATGCAGCTTGGCAGAGAAAATATCTTCAGGGCGAAGTTTTGGATAGACAGGTAAAGTATTGGCAAGAAAAGCTAGCTGATGCTCCAGAAATTAGCTCAATTGCCACGGATTTCCCTAGAAAGCCTCAGAGTAATTATGAAAGTGCGGCGTATAATTTTCAGATTAACCATCGCCTTACTAAAAGTCTAAAACAAATAGGTCGCAGCAATAGCGGCACATTATTTATTACCTTATTCTCTGCTTTAGCACTGTTGTTACATCGCTACACGGATAATGATGACTTAGTTATTGGAACACCCATAGCTAACCGCGATCGCGCAGAAATTGAAGGATTGATTGGTTTCTTTGCCAATACTTTGGCTTTACGCCTCGACCTAACTGATAATCCTAGCTTTACCGAACTGTTAGCCAGAGCTAGAGAAACTGCTTTAGGGGCATACAGCCATCAAGATTTACCCTTCGAGCAGTTAATCGATAAATTACAGTTAGAGCGATCGCTCAGTTACAGCCCGCTATTTCAAGTGATGTTGGTGTTGGAGGAGCAGATCGACAAGACAGTAAAAGTAGAAGAGTCCGAGAGACCCCGCCTTACAAAGACGGGGCTTCCTCTGACTTCGTTAACCTGGAAACCTTTAGAGCGAGTCACCACCCAAGCTAAGTTTGAACTTACCTTCTTGCTCAAAGAGACTGAAAAAGGCTTGCAAGGTTCGATTGAATACAACAAAGCCTTATTTAGTACTGATACTATTCATCGTCTGGCGGGACATTTTCGGACATTGTTAATAGCGATCGCTGATAATCCTCAAGCAAAAATATCCAATCTCTCTATTCTGAGCAAAAGTGAATTTAAACAGGTAATTAACAAGTTCAATCACAGCAATAATGTGGCGATCAATAGCTGTATTAACGAGTTGTTTGAATCTCAAGCGAATCAAACCCCTGATGCAGTTGCAGTAGTCAATGGAACGTCAGCAATCACTTATCAAGAATTAAACCATCGTTCTAATAACTGGGCACATTATCTGCAAAGTTTAGGAGTTAAATCGGAAACTAGAGTTGGCATAATGTGCGATCGCCAGATCGATACTATAATTACTCTACTAGCTATCCTAAAAGCTGGTGGTTGCTATGTCCCCCTAGATCCAAATTATCCCCAAGAGCGATTAAATTGGATGCTAGAAGATACTCAGCTCAAGATCTTATTAACCCAAACCAAATACATCGAAAAACTTTCTAATAGCAATCTCACACTCATTAATTTAGATTGTCCCCCAGTCCCCCAGTCCCCCACACATGCGGCTAAAGCCTTTGTCCCAGTCTCCCAGTCCCCCGCATATCCAAACAACCTGGCATACATCACCTACACATCAGGATCGACAGGTAGACCAAAAGGCGTGGCAATTCCTCATAGTGGCGTAATTAGGTTGGTCAAAGACCCCAATTATGTCGAGCTAAACACAGATACAAAAATGCTTCAGGCTGCACCAATATCCTTTGATGCCTCTACTTTTGAAATTTGGGGTGCATTGCTTAACGGCGGGCGAGTAATAATACTATCCAATCCCGTACCTTCTTTAGCAGAATTAGCCGAAACTATTGTCAAATATAAAATCAATACTCTTTGGTTAACCGCTGGTTTATTTCATCTGATGATAGATGAGCAAATAGATAGCTTCGGTGATGTGCGCCAACTATTAGCAGGGGGAGATGTTTTATCGTCCAGTCATATTCAAAAATTTCTTGAGGCTCATCCCCAATCTAGCTTAATCAATGGTTATGGTCCGACAGAAACCACTACCTTTGCTTGCTGCTATCCAATGCAAGATACAGAAATAGATTCCAACCGCTCTATAATTGGCGATCCAATTTCCAATACTCAACTATATATACTAGACAAATACCTCAATCCTCTTCCTGTCGGCGTACCTGGAGAACTGCATATCGCTGGATCGGGATTAGCCAGAGGTTATTTGAATCATTCTGAATTGACCGCCGAAAAATTTATTCCCAACCCTTTTTCATTGAATAATTCTTCCCCTGCCTCCTCCGCTACATGCGGCTCAAGCCTTTGTCCTGCTCCCTTGCTTTATAAAACGGGCGATCTCGTTAAATACCTTCCTAGTGGAAAAATCGAATATTTAAGTCGGATTGACAATCAAGTTAAAATTAGAGGTTTTAGAGTTGAGTTAGGAGAAATAGAAACGGCTTTAAGTCAACTAGAAAATATCAAGGATAATATTGTTTTAGTTAAGGAAAATAATAAAGAGAATAAGCAATTAATCGCCTTTGTTATTGCGAATAATTTAGCCAATAAACAAGAAGATCGATGGCGTAAATGTCTTAAAAACAAATTGCCAGATTATCTAATTCCTAATTTGTTTATAATATGTGAATCTTTTTCCTTAACAGCTAATGGCAAAATAGATCGTGAAGCACTATTAGAACGAGATATTGTTCGACCCCCAGTAGCCAAGAATTCCACGCCAGCCCAAACCGAACTAGAAGTTAAACTAACTCAAATCTGGTCAGAGATTCTTAATTTAGAAACTATTAATGCCAACAGCAATTTCTTTAGTCTGGGTGGAGATTCAATTTTAGCGATCCAAATTGTATCTAAAGCTAATCAAGCTGGAATAAAAATTACTCCCAGACAGCTATTTGAAAATCAAACTATTGCTGAATTAGCTAATGTAGCCAAAACAGATATTACCACTACAGCAGAACAGGGATTAATAACTGGTTCAATTCCTATAACACCAATTCAAAAGTGGTTTTTCGGCTTAAATTTAGCAAATGTAAATCATTTTAATCAGTCAGTACTATTAAAAACAAAGCAACATTTAGACTTAAACATACTTCAATCTGCTCTCAAACAACTATTAACCCATCACGATGTATTAAGAACAAAATTTGCTCAAACAGATAATGGATGGGAGCAATACAATTGCGCTCTAATTGAAGAGATAAAGATCGAGCAAATAAACTTAAGTGATTTATCAATTCAAGAACAAACCAAGGCTATTACTCAAGCAAGCGATAGCCTACAAGCCAGCTTGGATATTACAAATAATCTGCTTGCAATAGCATACTTCAATTTAGGAAAGTTAGATAATGATAATCGCTTACTGATTATTATTCATCATTTATTAATAGATGGAGTCTCTTGGAGAATTTTATTAGAAGATTTACAAACTGTTTATCATCAAATAGCTAATAGCAAAACAATTCAACTACCAGATAAGACAACATCTTATCAACAATGGTCAGATTTTTTACAGAAATATACCAAAAGTTCTCTAAAAATGAGTCTTAATTACTGGCTAAAACAAGATAAATATAGTGATTATTCATTACTATTAAATAGCAAATCAAAGCAAAATTCTACAGAAAATAATCGGCAATCTATTAAAACAACTCTAGATCGAGAATATACCAAAGCACTACTTAAAGACGTTAATCAAACCTACAATACCCAGATTAATGATCTATTACTAACTGCCTTAATAAAAACTTTTATATCCTATACAAATCGACTATATCTCTTAATAGATTTAGAAAGCCAAGGAAGAACGCAAATTGAAACCGATTTAGATATATCTCGCACTGTCGGTTGGTTTACTAATATTTATCCCGTCTTACTCGATCTATGTAATACTAATACTCAAGATTTAGCAGAGAATATCAAAACGATTAAAGAACAATTACGTCAAGCACAACAATATAGTTTTGATTTTGGTGTGATACGATTCTTGCAAAGCGATCGCCAAATAGAACAGCTTCCTATTCCGTTAATAAGTTTTAACTATTTAGGTCGGTTAGATAATCTACAATCTGCTGCTTCCCTATTTCAACTAGCTCAAGAATCCACTGGAGCAGTATCTGCTGTAGAAAATAGAGCCAGTCATCGGATCGCTATCAATAGTTCAGTTATCGACTCAAAACTACAAATAGATTGGAACTACGATCGAGATTGCGATCGCGAACAAACTATTATTGATTTAGCTGAGAACTATATTGCTCATCTGCAACAAATAATCGATCATTGCCAAAATACTACAGGAAGCTACACACCTTCGGATTTTTCCCTAGCAGAAATAGAACAAAATACAATAGAATCTATCGCCAATATTGTTGATTTTAATGGCTAAAACAAGGTATGCTAGCAGGGTAAGCGCAAGAAAATTTAGGCATTAAATAGGTTAGACTTTAGGGGTATCGAAGCAGCGAGAACTTTGAGTAAATAGTCCTTGTCCATGCTGGCTCGCCTCGCCTTCTGGCGCGTGCTGCGCTTAAAGCTCGTTT
>JBCDEP010000173.1:0-13171 GCA_039179675.1 Cyanobacteria bacterium P01_G01_bin.67 | reverse complement strand
CGTCGTTTTACGACGCAAAGGAACGCGCGAGTGTTGACAGAGCGTTTCTAATGCTTGCTCATTGGGAAATAAGTTAAGAGTTTCTTGTCCCATCACTTTTTTGTGTTGAGTTCTTCTCTCATTCTATCTACAACTGTAGAGCTTCTTCTGCCCCCTGCCCTTTATCTTCTGCCTTCAAAAAGATTATGCTACTTGGCTATGCCCGTGTTCGTATAAGTGACCAAAATTTAGATTTACAAGTCAAAGTTCTCCATTTGCATGGATGCGAAAAATTTTCTCTGACATTGTGTGTGGAGCAAAAGCAAGTCGTCCTGATTTGGATGAAATGTTAAAAATGCTCGCGAAGATGATGTAATAGTAATTTGAAAATTAGACGTTTGGGACGATTGCTCAAGCATCTTGTTGAATTGGTAGCTGAGTTGAATAGGCATTAAATTAGGTTGAAGAGTTTGAACGGCCCCATTGACTCTACCACCACCCAAAGCAGACTGGTGTTTAATATCTTCCCCTCCCTAGCCACCTCAAAGGCGATCACGCTGACATATTCGTCGTAACCTTACCAACTACTTATCTACGTTGAAGCAGCGATAGTTGAATTCTGAGTGACTTTTACAACGAGAGTTTCCTTTGCTATCATTCAACGTTTCTGCAATTTTACTTATACATTTTTTTTAATATATTTCTGTTTCTTTCTCTTAATTATCCAATAAACAGTAAGTAGAAAGATTGTCACCAAAACTGAGATTGAAATAGGTTTTAAATATACCCCGACACGTTCATAATTTGCACCAAAAATATAGCCCGCCCCCGTTAATAGACTTACCCAAAACAGGCTACCTAAAGTTGAATAAAAGAAAAAAGGTAATAGGGGCATTTTGTTAATGCCTGCGGGAAGTGAGATATAGATACGGATACCAGGCACAAGACGACCAATCGCCGTGGCAATATAACCTCGGCGATCAAACCAAATTTTGGCTTTGGCGACATCTTTTCCTGACAGCGTTAGCCATTTCCCATAGCGATCGGCTATTCTTTTGGTTCGTTTTAACCCCCAGGATTTGCCGAGAAAATACCAAGGAATTGCTCCTATGACCGAGCCAATCGTACCAGCAACAACAGCAAATATAAAATTCATCTTTCCTTGTGCCACTGCGAAACCAGCCAAAAGCATAATTAATTCAGAAGGAATAGGTGGAATGATATTTTCTAACGCCATTAAGAAAGCAATTCCCATATAGCCAAGAGAATTGATGGTGTTGATTACATATTCGAGCATTATATATTCTTCAGTTGATAGTAATTATTTGATTTGCTGCAATCCCGTTAGATTATGATTGCCAGGAGCATTATAAATATTCCAGTTATTTAACTGGTGATTAAGTAAAATAGCTTCTGCACCGTTTATTTCAGCTTCCGTACCTTCAACCAGCACCACATAGCTACCTTGTGACAGTAGCTCCTGATAATATACTGCTTGCTCTTCGGGTATGCCCCAACCAATCAAAGCCCCGACTATACTGCCCCCAGCAGCACCAACGCCACTACCTAAAAGAGCGTTACCGAGTAAGACCGCAGCTTCAGTGGCGATACCTACCCCAGGTATTGCTAAAATGCTGAGACTGCCGATGAGTCCTAGCATACCTCCAGTGGTCGCACCTAAGATTGCCCCTGTTGACAAGCTTTCTTGTGCTCTCTCTTCGCTAGAAGCTACCTCGACATCAGCCATTTCCTAACCTACTGGATCTTGAGCGATCGCCGATATATTGTTCATCTCAAAACCTGCATCCCTATGCTCAACTAATGCTACTTCTGCATCTTGGCGGGTAGGAAAGGTACCAACTGCACGTTTTAGATTGTTATCTGCCATGTAATAAAGTCAAAATTTTGTCTGTTCGCACCTACATTCTCTACGAACAAGATTTTTAATACCTCCCACTGTAGATGTAATATTTAGCGATCTTTAATTAATTTTTAATTCTCAGCAAAAATCAGTCTCCAGGAAGAGGTGTAAATACCCATCAAGAAAATTTAATACGACCAAAATAAATAGACAAAAGATAATTGCCAACTATCGCAAAGATCAATTCGATTATCAGAAAAAAGACTTCAAACACATGAACAAAAGGACGTTGTTGCATGAATCAGCAGAAGGCGACAATATTGATGCCAAATTCAAAATCAACCGATAACTGAATCATGAAGCAACAATGTAACTTTGCGGCTTGCAAATTTGAATCATTCGATTCAGCGCAGCGCACTGCAAAAACAATTCCACAGCCTGATTATCAAATTGACGAGAAGACAAACTACCACCGAAAATGCATTTGAGCCTAAACATAGTAGTTTCGGCAATTGAGCGACGATGATAACCGCTTTCTCTCTTCCATTTTTTACGACCCATTCGGCGGATAGCCCTCAAGTTCTCATCTCGTGCCAAAGTCGGAGCTTTACAATTGCCATGTTGCTGAATCTTGGCATTTTTACGTGGTGGAATTATTGCTTGAGCTTCTCTTTGTTGTATCTGCTCATAACAACTATTAGTGTCGTATGCACCATCGGTAGACACCTGTGAAATTTCATCTTCTATTCCTTCGAGAATATCCTCTAAAACTTGAGAGTCATGATAGTCGTTAGTCGTTGCCACGGCAATGATTATTTCTCCTGTCGTTTCATCTATACCCAAGTGTAATTTTCGCCATGTTCTTCTTTTGGAAATACCATGCTGCCTGGTTTTCCACTCTCCTACATGCGGACAAGTCCTTTGTCCGTAAACTTTCACCCCTGTTGAATCGATTACCAAATGACGTGCTGACTCTTTCTTTTTAACTGGCAACTTGATTTTTAGGCTACCCAAACGTCTTGACACGGTGCTGTGGTCTGGTACGGGCAGATTAATTTGCATTAATTCAAACACCGATTCAACGAATCCTTGGGCTTGTCTTCCTGCTAAACTAAAAATACTTTTGATTGTACTCATCGTCGCGATCCCTTCGGGGTACGCGGAGCGTAATCGCAACATCACTATAAATAGTCGATGCTCCTCGTTTTACAGTCTTCTCTACTATTAGCAATTCTTCGATTACATCTGCTGAAAGCCAAAATGTAATGCTTCCTCTGTGTTTTAGTCCTGCGTTATACTCAGACCGCGGAAGGCGTTCGCTCGCAAGCACCTGAATGCATTCAGGTGAACGAGCGACCAGTTGCGAATGCGGTATTGATTCTTCATTGATAGATTTTGGTTGTGGTTAACTTCAATCTATCATTTTCAAGTTTCTACCCTTCGCAACTTTGATTTGTGCAACAATGCCAACTTAAAGTAATAATCAGAATGGAGCGTAATCTTTGGGGTATTGCTTTTACAATTGCCGTATTGCTATCTGAAAATCATATTTAATAAGTAGTATATAAATATTTGCAAATTCACGAAGTGAGAATTCTGGATCAACCCGATCTAGTCTGTCGTTTGGTCATTCTTCGCCAAAATCCTTTAACTACTTTCTGCTGATCAAGAGCATGTATAACAATAAAGGCTAAGAAAGTATAAGATAGCCAGAAATGAAAACTTCTCCCTAATTCCACCAGATCACTGTTCTCAGGAAATAGATCGGGCAATGTGATCCCAAAAAAGCTGACGATGCCACTTTTAAAGGAGTTGGAGAAAAAGAACCCACTAATAGGAACAGCCCACATAAATAAATAAAGCATAGTATGGAGGGCAAATTTTCGCATCCACTCAGGACTATACTTAGGCAAGCGTTTCGTATACTTTTTCCACCATACCCGTAGTAGAGTTAGTATGCGCCAGGTTAATAACGCTATTGTTAGCACTCCAACAGATTTATGAAAGTCATAGAGAGAATTGCGTCCCCAAACCTCTCTAGGTAAACGCGCCATAAAACTGCCGATGATAAAAAGAATGATGTAACAATAAAACATCCACCAATGAATAGACATCAGATTTTTAAAAGCAGAGTTTTTTCTTGATTTAGTAGCAGCTTTTGCAGCTTGACTCATGATTTTCTCTCCTTAAATTGTCTAAGGTCGATCTAATGATCTGAGTAGATATTCGGCAACATTAGGTTTCATCATGGGCAAAACAAAACGCTTGTAGAGGAATTCTAATACTCGATTGGGGAGATTATAGTAAAGAGGATCTTCCTTAATCTCCTCAATTTTGACAGCGGGTCCATTGGTCATCATCACTAGGCTCCGGCTTTTTTGGTTTGCTCGACTGGGTTTTGGGTCAGAATTTGTGCGCGTGCAGTACCTCCATCACATCACAGATATAGGCGATGCCCGAATAATCGTCGAAAAACTGCGCTGCGACCTCATCCGAAATCTTTACGGCTATATCCCGATTGCGGGTGAGCACCTCGAACTTTATATTCGAGTAGGTGTCGGAAACGGCGGGTTGTCCCGACGAGCGCACGTTGCGACTGCCTTTCCCGCCAGCGTCCACCACCGTATAACCGGTAGCTCCGACTTCGTCGATGATCTTGGCGATCTTTTTCAGCAGCAACTTTTCTGTGACAATGACGAGCTTGCAGGCTTGCTGGGTCATGTGTTTTACCTCTCGATGTATGTATTCATTAAACTATATAGAAAATAGAAAATCAGGAAAATGGCAGCATGAGCGCTATCGCCCTAATCTAGCTGCCGCGACCCGTCTGATATCAGCCGCCCATCAGCGCCTGGGCGAGCCCGATGAAAAGCGGTATTCCTATGGCAAGTGCAACCGGCGTGCCGACAGCTGTGGACGAGCCAATGTATGCTGAAGGATTGGCGGATGGGATACCGGCTCGTAAAGTGGGTGGTCCTGAGATGTCTGAACTGGAGGCGGCAATGACTGCCAGGATTACGACGCCGCCAAGGCTGAATCCTGTGATGACGTGGGCAATCATACCCAGACCGAAGGCGATGAGTCCATGCAGAAGCGGCGCTACAAAAGCGTATAGGGCATACCACTGACCCACCTTGCGTAGCTCTCCAAGCCTTGCTGTGGCTTCCATACCCATTACTAGCATTAGTATTGAAAGCAGACCGCGGAAGAGAGGATCGAAGAAGCTCTCATAGACACTTTCTGGCTGGGTTAGGATCCCTAGAGTGAGTCCGAGTAGCAGTGCCGATAGGGCAGAGCCCTGGAGGCTTTCTTTCACGATAGGCCAGATCTTGACCCGCTTATCTCTACTATCGCGCTTAGGATACCCGCCTGCGGTAATGCCCTGCTCACTGGGATACCCGTCTGCGGTAACGCGTTGCTCACTGGGATATTCGCCTGCGGTAATGCTCTGCTCACTGGGATACCCACCTGCGGTAACGCGTTGCTTACTGAGATACTCCTGCTTGCTGAGAGCATCTGCGGCATCGCGTTGCTTGCTGAGATAAACGCTGGCTATGACGATTGCAGTCACGAGGGCTGGTATGTCCATGAAGGGATAGAGTGCAGCGGCCCAAGGTTCGTATTCGATGCCTTCGGTTTCTAGTAGGGTCAGGGCGGCGGCGAGAGTAGAACCACTTACGGCACCGAATAAGCCCGCAGTCGCAATGGCATCTACAGTTTTGACTTTCGGTAGCTTGGCCAATGTGTAGCGCCCGATGAATACGACAAGTATCCCTACTATCATGGCGAACATCGCGGGCAACAGCATCTCCGCCAGATTAGCATTGCGGATCGCAATGCCGCCGCTCAGACCGACTTTTATGAGCAGCATGAAGACGATGAACTTATAGATCGGATCTGGAATTTGCAGTCGGCTATTGACGGCGGCAACGACCATACCACCGATCAGAAAGCCGAGTGTCGGGGACTGTAACTTGCCCAGGAAGAGCGTTAAGAAATCGGACAAAAAATCCATGTTGTAATTCCTCCTTAATGAGAACTTAGGGGGTTAGGAATCAATAAAATAGAGTTTGATCAATTATTATCTTCTTTTTCATTGATATAACTCTATCATGACTGAGTGTGAAAAGCCGACCAAATTCTAAGAATTCGAGACGTATTATTTTGTGTTATTGATAATCTAGGCTTATGATTTAAGCCTGAGTCATATCTAATCGTGACCAATAGTCAATCTATCCCGAAGGGGAATGAACTAGTAGGCTCAACGCGGAAGCCTTCTCCAGAGATGTTTTCAGGAGTTGGGGAAAGGTTTGTTAAATGGTTGGTATTGGTTGATAGACTCTGGGACGCGCTATGGAGCGCAGACCAGACAATGGTCACAAGAAGACCCACCCCAATGCCCCAACTGAACGCCCAAACATGCGAAGACTCTAGGGTGAACCGCAGGTTACGATCGCTATCGTAAACATGTACAGCCCATCCTTCGCCTATGGATGGTTTTGCCTTTGTCTTATTCATGAGGATGTCCTCGTATTTTTAAAATAGATGGATTCAAAAAGAGATAAATCAATACTTACAATTACTCTCATTACTACCGACTAAAAAAGAGCACTCGTATCGTGGCAGATGCTGGTTTTTGTGAGTAATTTTTCTCATCCCCACGTTGGGGAGGATTACCGCAAGCTTTAGGAAATATAGCACTGGCAGCAGATACATCTACGGTATATGAAAATTTTCTATGCGAAAACTGGTTCATAAAATCTCCTGGCAGCCAAGTCGATATGCTTTTCGGCTGCTGTTTGAGTTAATTTGCTACGAAAAAATAATAGTCACAAATAACTCCTCTGCACTCTCATAGACATAAATCAATTGAAACTCAAGAACCATTAGTTTATGTCTATTAAGAAATAATAACCCCAAAACTGAAAATTAAGATAGTCTCAATCATAAAAATTGCTCATCTAACTCTGAATGTTTTCTTATTAGTAAGATTGAAATGTCAGTTAATAGGTTGAATTTGAGATAAATAAGTTAATTAAACAGGAAATTTCAGCTTAATTAACTTATTTGTTAATATTTAGTTTTTTTTGAGCTTAACTTGGAGTAATCTCAAGATATCCGCTGTAGAGACTTATGTTGAAGAACTCAAAAAAGCTTTAAATCAATTTGAATTTCCTAAGAAAATAATACTTTACTTCCTTGGGTATTTTAGTTGAGCCAAAATTACTTTACGTAAAAGTGTATTGAATTAAACCTATATTTTGTCAATATTATTATCAATTTATACGTGCTGTAATGATAGTTAGCCTGTTCTATAACTCCAGCTAATCAATCTGGTAAAAAATCAATATTTTACAAATAAGTAGATTACACGTAACTATTAAGAAAGAAAGCGATAGTAATTTTTGGTTGGTTATTAATTAAATATAGTCACCAGGAAATAGAAAACATTTGGTTTAATCAAAGTCTGTTCTTTCGGATTACAGACATGCCCCTCAATTGACTCCCGCAAAACGAGGCACAAGCGATCGCTTCTCTCTTTAGCAACTCCTGACATAGATAAAATACTATGATTATATAAAAATGCATAATTTTTAATCTATGTTAGTATGACATCAATTAAGAAAATATTTTGAAATAAGAATAATAAGATGGTTCAGAAACTCAATCTGCAATCAAGCTCATCGACTCAGTGGGATGCTGACAATTTATACTATGAATTCTCAGCTGCGGTGGCACCAAAACTGCCAGAAATTCCTTGCTCAACTTTTGATCGGGAACTTCATCAGCAAGGAGCGACTAGAATTATTCCACTGGATTTATCCCAACAAATGCAAGCGATTGCCCCTGCGATTAGTCCTGTAATTAGTGCTTCCTTTTTAAGGATTCTGCCTCAACACAGTTTAAAAACTACTACTCCTGCAACGGCTCAGCTTTTCTATGTTATTAGAGGAAAAGGAACAACAGAAAGTGTCTATGGTACTTTAGCGTGG
The DNA here is from genome assembly GCA_039179675.1 of Cyanobacteria bacterium P01_G01_bin.67. Classification (GTDB taxonomy): domain Bacteria; phylum Cyanobacteriota; class Cyanobacteriia; order Cyanobacteriales; family Xenococcaceae; genus Waterburya. The sequence goes on along the minus strand of JBCDEP010000173.1, from coordinate 5,338 downwards.
TCTCAAGGTGATTTGTTTACCTTGCCTAATTGTGGGGGATCAATTCATGCCGCGAGTGAGGATACCGCAATTTATTGGGTAACAGACGAAGCACTAGTCAATTATTTAGGTGTTAAAGCGGTAAAACCACGTTTTCAGCCCTGTTTGTATCAAAGAGATCGCCTGTTGGCAGAATTAAAGCAAGTCTCTGAAGCGCCAGAAGCAAGTAATCGCAATCGTATTGGCGTTATTTTGGGTAATCGGGCAACTAATGCCACTCGTAGTTTGACCCATACTCTCTGGGCATTGATGGTATATTTGCCCAAAGGTACGGCACAACAACCTCATCGTCATAACTCAGTCGCGATCGATTTGGCGATCGATGCTCCTGAGGGTACATATACCCTAGTTGGTGAATCCTTGGATTCTGAGGGCAACATTATCAATGGTGAGCGGGTTTACTGGAAATCAGGTTCAGTCTTCGTAACTCCTCCAGGACTTTGGCATTCTCATCATAATGATTCTAATGGTGATGCTCTTTTACTACCCGTGCAAGATGCGGCTTTTCAGGCATACATGCGAACTCTCGATCAGCGTTGCTGATTTGATCGAACACTGAACAAAAAATAACTTTCTGCTTTTGTAAAGGCGAACAGCTATTCGCCGCTATTCAATAATTAATATTGACTTATGGTTGAAATTACAAATGCCAAACAAACTATCAGTAATGCTAGATTGACGGTACAGACGGTGGAAATTGCTGACGAAACTACCGCCATTCGCTGTCTGGATTGGGATCGTGATCGCTTTGATATTGAATTTGGCTTAAAAAACGGCACTACCTACAACTCGTTTATCATTCAGGGTGAAAAGCTAGCTTTAGTTGATACCTCCCATGCCAAGTTTCGCCAGCTCTATCTAGAGTTGTTGACTGGTTTAATCAATCCTGTTGAGCTTGATTATCTAATCATTAGCCATACCGAACCCGATCATAGTGGTCTAGTCAAAGATATCTTGACTTTAGCGCCTCAAATTACGGTGGTTGGGGCGAAGGTGGCGATTAAATTCTTAACTGATATGGTACATCAGTCTTTTGAACACATCATTGTCAAAAACGGCGATCGCCTAGATTTAGGGAACGGACATCAGCTAGAATTTGTTTCCGCGCCAAATTTACATTGGCCTGACACAATTTTCACCTATGATTATCAAACTAAGATTCTCTATACTTGCGATGCCTTTGGCATGCACTATTGCGACGAACCTACTTTTGATGAGAATTTAGAATTAATTGAGGCAGACTTTGAATATTACTATGATTGTCTGATGAAGCCCAACGCTCGTTCGGTTTTGGCTGCCATCAAACGGATGGGCAAACTGGAATTAAAGACAATCGCCACAGGACATGGTCCTTTATTACAATTCCATCGTGCCGAATTAGTAAATCGCTATCAACAGTGGAGTCAAGCGCAAACTAAGACCGAAACTTTTGTCGCTCTGTTTTACTCAGAAGACTATGGCTACTGTGACGATCTCGCCAGAGAAATCGCTCAGGGGATTATTAAAACAGGAGTAGCAGTAGAATTAGTTGATTGGAATAATACCGAACCTCAATTTGTAAGAGAATTAGTCTCCGAAGCAGCAGGTTTAGTCTTGGGCATGCCACCCCAATCAGACTCGGAAGCTCATGCTATTCTAAGTACAATCCTGGCAGCAGTACATGGTAAACAAGGGATTGGTTTGTTTGAATCTGGTGGCGGGGAAGATGAACCTGTTTATCCTTTACGCAATCAGTTTCAGGAAATTGGGCTGACTGAAGCCTTTGAACCAATTTTAGTTAAGCAGGCTCCCGATCGCATGATTAATCAAGTCTGTGATGAAGCTGGTACTGATTTGGGACAGTGGCTCACTCGCGATCGCACCGTGAAACAAATTAAAGCGATCGATAATAGTTTGCAAAAGGCTTTGGGGAGAATTAGCAACGGTTTATATATCATTACTGCTACCAAAGGCGAAGTCAGCAGTGCGATGGTGGCATCTTGGATTACTCAGGCTAGTTTGGCTCCCTTGGGAATTGCGATCGCTGTAGCTAAGGATCGAGCAATTGAATCTTTCTTACATATTGGCGATCATTTTGTGTTGAATGTCTTGGAGGAAGGGAATTATCAGCACTTGATCAGACATTTTCTGAAACGGTTTGCTCCTGGTGCAGACAGATTTGAAGGCATCAAAACTGTACCTGCTAATAATGGCTCACCAATTATCGCCGAATCTTTAGCTTATCTGGAATGTGAGGTTATCAGCCGCATCGAATGCAGCGATCATTGGATTGTTTATAGTGATGTGCAATCTGGCAGAGTTGCCAAGCTAAATGTTTTAACCGCCGTTCATCACCGCAAGGTTGGTAATCATTATTAGTCAGTGAACATTAAGCATTGAACAGTGAACATTGAGCATTGAACCTTCCTGAGTTGTGAACGGTAGTTCATGACATCTCTAGCATAAACAACTGATCAAGATTATTTCCCTGACATGCGGTGTTTACGGTTTCTACTAATCAAGTTCATTGTGATTCATGCAGAAAGTCTAATGATACATGTCAAATAAACAGAGCGACTAACCTAATAAAATGTATGAACCTTTGAATCAGCCAGCAACTCCTTGGTATAAATGGCTAAATAGCAGTGGAGTGATTAAAATTTTGGAATTTATCCAAGACTTTATTATTATTTCTCTTTGTATCGGTCTATTTGGCTTCATGACGCTTCAGTTGCGAGAAATGTTTGTGTCGCTGCTACCGCCTTTGAACTTCACGCGAGTCACGGCTGACATTTTGTTTGTACTGATTTTAGTCGAATTATTTCGCTTATTAATCATTTATCTACAAGAACGCCGAGTGTCTATTGGCGTAGCTGTAGAAGTTTCAATTGTTTCAGTTTTAAGAGAAATCATTGTTAAGGGAATTTTAGATATTCCTTGGAGTCAAGTATTAGCCACCTGTTCTTTTCTGTTAGTTCTAGCCGTTTTACTAATAGTCAGAGTTTGGCTACCTCCCACCTTTGAAGGTGTCGATCCAGAACAAAAAGTATCTCAACGATACAGACACAAGATAGTCAAGGGTAAACAGACTATTAGTCATTAGTCATCCGCAACGCTAAACAACTATTCAAGGTAAAAAAACATGGTACCAACAACTATCCAAACAAAAGCTAGAAAACGAGATGTTCAGGTAGCGGAAATTGCCCCTAACACACAAGTATTGCGATCGCGTACTTGGGATAGGTTAAAGTTTGAAGTTGAATATTCTCGCCAAAAAGGCACTACTTCTAATTCCTATCTAATTCAAGCTGATAAAATAGCTTTGATCGATCCGCCAGGACAATCGTTTACACAAATATATTTAGATACTTTAGAAGAGCATCTTGACTGGAAACAATTAGATTACATCATCTTGCAACACGTTAATCCTAATCGATTGGCAACAATCCAAGTTTTAGCGGGACAAGCACCCCAGGCAAAACTAATTTGTTCTAAACCAGCAGTCAATGCTCTGGAAGCGGCTTTGATTTTTCCTCAATGGCGATCACGGATTCAAGTAGTTAGAGACAATGATACTTTAGATTTGGGACAGGGACATCAATTACAGTTTATTAGTGTGACTACTCCTCGTTGGGTGGATGGCTTATGCACCTACGATCTTCAAAGCAAAATTCTCTATACTGATAAGTTTTTCGGTGCCCATGTTTGTGATCAATCCATCTTTGATGATAGTTGGAAAAAATTAGATTTAGACCGCCGTTTCTATTTTGACTGTCTCCATGCGAGCCAAACTAAACAGCTAGCAACTATTTTGGCTAAATTTACAACTTTCGATAGTAAAATCTATGCTCCTGCTCATGGCTCATTAGTGAAATATAGCCTGGGTCGATTTAGTTATGATTATCGAAGCTGGTGTCTACAGCAGACTAGCCAAGAATTTAAAGTGGCGCTGCTTTACGCTTCTGCATATGGTAACACTGCTACTATCGCTAATGCGATCGCTCAGGGATTAATCCAATCTGGAGTAGAGGTGGAATCAATCAACTGTGAACTGGCATCAACGGAAGATATTTTTACAGCAATTGAAAGCTGTGATGGGTTTATCATTGGTTCTCCGACATTAGGCGGTCATGCTCCAACTCAAATTCAAACAGCATTAGGAATTGTCTTAGCTAATGCTGCGAAAACTAAATTAGCTGGGGTGTTTGGTTCTTATGGTTGGAGTGGTGAGGCGATCTCTCTATTAGAGACGAAATTAAAAGATGCTCACTATCGCTTTGGTTTTGAACCGATCCGCGTGCGTTTTAGTCCCACGTCTAAGACTTTAGAAGAATGTGAGCAGGCAGGTCGACAGTTTACGCAAAAGCTGAAAAAGACTAAGAGACTGCGGACTCCTCGCCAAGCAATTACCGAAACTCAGATTGATCGCACTGCTCAAGCTGTGGGTCGAATTGTCGGCTCTCTCTGCGTTTTAACGACTAATAATAATTCCCATAGTGGGGTGCTAACTTCATGGGTATCTCAAGCAACCTTTAATCCTCCTGGGATAATGATTGCAGTGGCAAATGAACAAAATGCTAACTTGATTAGTAATCCTGGGGATAAGTTTGTCCTCAATATTCTCAATGAAGACAGAAGTGTTAGAAGGAATTTTTCTGATCGAGGTACTAGTTCCTTTGATCATGTGACAACTCAAACGGCTGCTAACGGCTGCTTAATCATCAAAGAGGCTTTAGCTTATCTGGAGTGTACAGTACAGAATCGTTTACCATCGGGAGATCGCATTTTAATCTATGCCCAAGTAGATCGCGGTGAGGTTTTAGAAAGCAATGGCATTACCGCGATTCAACACCGCAAATCTGGTAGTCATTATTAATTATCATGACTGCGAAATTGGGAGATTTCCTGGTTCTGTAATAGAAGACCTTATAACGGGCGATCTCTGATGAAAATGCTTGGTGAGAACAATCTGGTTAAGCAATTTGGACATCTAAGGAAAAATTAAGATAGTGATCGCTTGAAATTTACTTTGCTTTGAGCAATCATTAACTGCAAGATAAACTAAATTGCTAAATGATCCCTCTTTTATAACTATAGGGTAGTAAGATGAGAAGAATAGCCAAAAATTAAGAACGCAGTAAAAGATGGTCACACCAACCAGAGAAGCGTCACCAACAGCGGGATTTATCGATCATTATTGTCAAGCTTATCAAAATCTGTTTTCAGATGTAAGAAATTATGAATCATTTAAATTATTACATTTGGGAATGTTATCAGAAATACCCAGAAAATCCCTAACGAGTATATCAAGAGCAGTAGG